>NZ_JBEXYL010000015.1:0-136359 GCF_040630895.1 Streptomyces sp. NPDC005728 | reverse complement strand
CGTCCACCTCAGCTACTTCTCGAACTTCATCCTGCTGGGGTCTTTCCTGGGCATTGGCGTCGGGTCCCTGTTCCTCGGGTTCGCGGTGAAGCTGTCGCTCGCCGGCGCGTGAGCGAGGGCGTTCAGCGCAGGCCCACCCGGGCGAGATAGGCGCCGAGTCCGTCCGTCGAGTCGCCCACCCAGCCGACGTACCCGTCCGGGCGGACCAGGAAGACACCCGGGCCGTAGGACTCCGGGGCCGCCGGGAGTACGTGCACCCCTGCCACCGGTGTCGTCGCGCCCAGCAATGTCCAGTGCGGCCCCCGGAACGCGTCGAAGAGGCGTACCCCCGACACCCGGCCGTCGGGTGCGCGGTCGCCCGCCTGCACCCCGGCCGGGGCGGCCCGCCGCTCCTCGCTCAAGGACGACTCCCGGTACCCCAGCCCGAGCTGCACCGTCGCCTTCCCCCGCGGTACCTCGCCGCGGTGCACGCCCGTCGACAGGCCCAGCATGGCCGCGGCGTTGGGGCGGCGCTCCTCCTCGTAGGTGTCGAGGAGGGCGTCCGGTGCGCCGGCGCTCAGCACCGCGCCCAGCTTCCAGCCCAGGTTGTAGGCGTCCTGGACGCTGGTGTTCAGACCCTGCCCGCCGGCCGGTGAGTGGACGTGCGCCGCGTCTCCCGCGAGGAGGACCCGGCCGACCCGGAACCGGTCCGCCAGCGCCGCCCGCGGCCGGAAGTCCGAGGCCCAGCGCAGCTCGGTGACGTCCTCGGCGTCGAGGTGCGTGTACGCGGCGACCAGCTTGCGGATGCCGTCGAGCGACAGGTCCGGCTCCGTGCCCTCCGCCAGCTTCCCGGACAGCTGGAAGTCGTCCGTGCCGGCGAGCGGGCACAGCGCCACGCCGGTGCCGTCGGCCCCGGGGAAGGCGTGCCAGTGGTCCCGGTCGAGGCCCTTCAGCCGCACGTCCGCCACCAGGAACGGGCTCGGGTCGACCGTCTCCCCGGTCATGCCCACGCCCAACGCGCGCCGTACCGCCGAACGTCCTCCGTCGGCCGCGACGGCATACCGCGCGCGGACGGTCGTACCGTCGGCGAACCGCGCGCTCACGCCCTCCGCGTCCTGCTCCAGGCCGGTCAGCTCGCGTCCGAAGGCGACCTTGCCGCCCGCCTCCACCAGGCGTGCGTACAGGACTTCCTGGGTCCGCCACTGCGCGACCATCCACGGCTCGGTGTACGGCGCGCCCTCGTCCGCCTCGACGGCCTCGAACATCGGCTGCTCGCCGACCCGCTCGCCGTCCTTCCAGATCATCCGCACCGGGTAGGGCCCGCCCGCCGCGCGGATCGCGTCCAGCACGCCGAGGTCCTCGAAGACCTCCTGGGTGCGCGGCTGGATCCCCTTGCCGCGCGAACCGGGGAAGAGACCCTCCGTCCGCTCCACGACAGTTGCGTCCACGCCGCGCCGGGCGAGGTCGATGCCGAGGGTGAGGCCGGTCGGGCCGGCCCCCACGATCAGGACGTCCATCATGATTCTCCTTAACGCCGTTAAGTGCCGTCGGTCATGAGCGTGCCCTTAACGCTGTTAAGCTGTCAAGCGTGAGTACCGAACGACGTGCGCCGCTGGACCGCGAGCGGGTCGCCGACACGGCGCTGCGGCTGCTGAACGAGACCGGTCTGGACGGACTGACGCTGCGCGCCATCGCCAAGGAGCTGGACGTCAAGGCCCCGGCGCTCTACTGGCACTTCAAGGACAAGCAGGCGCTGCTGGACGAGATGGCGACGGAGATGTACCGGCGGATGGTCGCCGGCGTCGTGCTCGACCCCGCCGACACCTGGCAGGAGCGACTGCTCAAGGCCAACCGCGGACTGCGTGCCGCGCTGCTCGGCTACCGCGACGGCGCCAAGGTCTTCAGCGGTTCACGCTTCACGGGGACGGACCACGCCCATGAGCAGGAGGCGCACCTGCGCGCCTTCACGGCCGTCGGCTTCGGACTGGTGCAGGCGGTCAGCGCGGCGCGGACCGCGCACATGTACACCCTCGGCTTCGTCACCGAGGAGCAGGGCGTGCAGCCCCTCCCGGGCGAGCGCCGGGAGGGGTACGACATCGGGGAACGCGCCCGGCGCATGGCCGACTTCCCGCTCGCGGCCGAGGCCGGAAAGGTGCTCTTCGACGACTACGACCAGCAGTTCGAGGAAGGGCTGGCGCTGGTGATCGCGGGCATCGAGGCCCGGTACGGGATCAGCTGAGCGGCGGTCGGTCCCGGTCCGCGCGCGCGTTGCGTATCGCCCGCGTGAGGACGGGCGGCAACAGGTCGACGGCGACCCTGCGGGCCCGGCTGCCGTGGTGGGCGGGCGGCGCTGCGGGGGTGGACGCCGGTCCGTGTGCCGGCGCCGGATCCGAAGTCCCGGGCGCTGTCCGGGCACTTCCCCTCGCATGCCTGGAGGGCGGGAACTCCGGCGGCTGCATCCCCTTGGACTTCAGACGGACGATCCGGTGCCCGGCCGCCTCCTGGACGCTCAGATGGCAGTCGGACCGCCCCCGCGCCATGGCCAGCAGCTCCTCCTGGACCGGCTCCGGATCGCCCCAGGTGCCGTAGAGCTTCTGCGTGCTCAGGCAGATGGGGCGCAGCCCCCGGTTGAGCACCGCCTCCCAGGTGGCCACGGACACGCCCGGCGTGTGCTCGGAACGGAAGTCGTCAAGGACGACGACGCCGCCGGGCCGCAGCAGGTCGTGGGCCGCCCCTATGTCGCCGTGCACGTGCTCGTACAGGTGCGAGGCGTCGATGTGCACGAACCGGCAGGAGCGGGGCTCGACCTCGGCGGGCACCAGGGAGCTGGGCCCCTGGAGCACGCGCGGGAGTTCGTCGTGGAAGGAGCGGTAGTTCTCCTCGAAGACGCGGCGGGTCAGCGCGCTGTAGGACTTGGCCGACTCCGCCTGGTTGGCGCCGTCCGGGGCGTCGCCCTCGAAGAGGTCGCACACGGTGTACTTCTCGCCCGGCTGTCGGTGTCGGCCGATGAAGATCGCGCTCTTGCCCATGTAGACGCCGACCTCCAGAAGGTCGCCGTGGGTTCCGGCGGCCTCCTGTCGGTTCAGGAGCCATTCGAAGAGCAGCTGGTCGAGCACCGGGAACCAGCCGGGCACGTCGTCGAGGCGGTGGGGCGGTCGCGTCGCTTCCTGGGTGGTGGCCATGGGGCGGTGCCTGCCCCGAGGCTCGGTTCACAAGCGAAGGAGAGATGAACGGATACCCAACGTCCGGATCTCCCGTCCGCTCAGCCGATCCCCTTGCCGTCCTTCGGCGCGGTGAGCTGCGCCGAGATTCCCGGTGTGCGGACCCTCTTCAACGCCCTCTTCAGCCGCGGGCCGAACGGTTTTTCCACGAACCGGTGCATCAGCCAGGCGAGCACCAGCATCCCGAGGACCGTCGCCGCGAGCGTCGGGTACGGGGGCAGACCCAGGCCCCGGTGCAGCACCCGGATGGCGAACCAGCCCAGGTGTTCGTGGACCAGGTAGAAGGGGTACGTCAGCGCGCCGGCCGTGGCCAGCCAGGACCAGTTGGCCCAGCTGGTCCAGCCCACCGCCACGACCGCCACGGCGGCGAAGGCGAAGGTGACGATCACGAGTATGACGTGCGGGTCGCGGACGAAGTCGCCGTGCGCGCCCGGGTGCCACAGCCCGCGTGTGGCGTTGCTCTGCCCGAGCAGCCAGGAGACGGCCACGATGCCCCACAGCAGCAGGTCACTGCCGAAGCGGTGGATCAGGTAGAGGGCGAGACCGCCGATGAAGAAGGGCGCGTAGTCCGGCATGACCAGCTGCTTCAGCAGCTCGTTGTCGGACGTGTTGCACAGCACCGTCGCCAGCGTCCACACGCTGCAGAAGAGCACGACCCGCCGGTAGGTGACCCCGCGCAGGACGACGAGCAGGGCGAACAGCGCGTAGAAGCGGACCTCGACCCAGAGCGTCCAGCACACGCCCAGCACGCGGTGTGCGCCCATGGGCTGTTGCAGCATCGTCAGGTTGACCAGGAACTCGTCCAGCCGGACCGCGTGCACGACGGCCGGCAGGGCGAGGGACGCGCCGGTGACCAGCACCAGGGCGACCCAGTAGGCGGGGTAGAGGCGGGCGACGCGGGAGCGGAAGAAGTCGCCGAGGGTGCGGCCCCAGCTGCTCATGCAGATGACGAAACCGCTGATGACGAAGAAGAACTGGACGCCCAGACAGCCGTACGTGGCCACCTGGGACAGGGACGGGAAGAGGCGGGACGGACTCTGGTGCCAGGACTCGGAGATCGTGCCGCCGCGTCCGGCGTAGTGGTAGAGGCAGACCATCAGCGCGGCCAGGAGGCGCAGGCCGTCCAGGGCGTGCAGGCGGCTCTTGCGGCCGCCGGAGACGGACGGGGCGGGGGCCGGCCCGGGTGCGGGCGGAGCGCTGGTGAGAGTGGAGGACGAAGCAGGCATGATGCTCGACATTTTTCCCGAACAAACGTTAATCACCTCGGATTTTCATGTGAATTTCCGTGGTGCGCTTGCTCTCCGGTAATTCGCCCGACCGACCTCGTTCGTTCACCTGTTCGTCGCCTTTGCTTCCTGCCGGCAGAAACAGGAAAAGGGCGGGCCCGTACAGGACCCGCCCTCACCAGGAGCGCGTGTTCAGCGACGTACGACCCGGCGCAGATTGCGCGCCTTGCGGGCCATCCGGCGCACGGTGGCGTTGCGCGGGATGAACGCCAGCTGGGCGGGCACCCCGCCGGGAAGCGCCAGCGAAGTCAGACGCTTGCGCTTGAAATAGCGCAGGGTCTGTTCGTTGAGGTTCTTCGCGAGGTACTGCTCGGCCTCCTCGCGCAGCCTCGGCAGGATCTTCGGCTGCATCGCGAAGCCCACCGCACGCACCAGCGCGCCCAGCGCCTCGACGTCCATGCCCCGGCGCTGCTCGGTGACCGCGTCGCGGTCGCCCAGCTCGGGCAGCAGCGCGTCGACCACCGTGACCGGGATGCGGTTGCTGTTCTCGTACGGCGTCAGCCGCTCCAGCAGGAGGTCGGTGCCGACCCGGGCGACCGGCAGGCCGTACAGCGCGGAGGCGGTGAGCAGGGCGGTGGAGAAGCAGCCGACGACCAGCGCGGGACGCATCCGCTGGTACAGCACCTCGGCGAGCACCGGCGTGTCGAGCACGGTCAGTTCGACCTTGAGCTTCTCCGCCTCCTGCTCCAGGCTGCGGGTGAAGCGGGCCGGAGCCGTCGGGTGCGGCTTGAACACCACCTTGGTGTGCCCGAGCTGGACGGCCCCCTTGAGCATCCGCACATGCAGGTTCTCCTCCTGCTCGGCGGTGAGGATGTCCAGCGCGGAGAGGTACTGGCCGAGCAGCAGCGCGGGCTCCTCCACCTCGGGCAGGTCGTCGCCGAGGGGAGCGAGTTCGGCCAGCACCTTGGTGAAGGCCTGCGTCGGCACGATCTCGTCCGGCACGCCGAACTCGGTGAGCAGCAGCGGCTTCAGGCCCGGCACGAGGTCGAGGTGGAGCACCCGGTCCACGCGGGTGCCGACCAGCGGGTCGATCTTGTTGCGGGTGGGGCCGTAGCTCATCAGGCCGTCGGCGTAGACCGTGACCGGGGCGCCGTTGAAGATCTGGCCGAGCGCGAGGGAGGGGTTGACCTGGATCGACTCGACGGCCAACTCGACGTCGTCGTCGTCCAGTTGCCACTCGTGGCGCAGATAGCGTTCCCACAGGGGCATGTCGTCCACCCGGGGCGCCCAGCCGCCGGGGTGGAAGGGGAAGATCGTCTCGTTGTACGAGATCACGTCGTCGAAGCGCTCGCGCAGCCGCTCGAAGCCGGGCATCTCGTCCAGACCCGGTGTGGTCTCGGGCGTCGCCGCGTTGTTGCAGACCAGCAGGATGCGCCGGCCGGCCGGGCGGAAGCAGCCGGAGTCCAGGGCGGCGGCGAGCGTGGCCGTGCCGTACAGCGTCGACGCCTGGAAGATCTGGGTGGTCACGCGGCGACCCCCGCGGCGGCGGGACGGCGGCGCAGCCGGCGCAGCTTGGTGGCGCGCTGGAGGTCCATGGAGTCCAGTGCGTCGTCCAGCACCCCCTGCGGCATGCGCCGCAGGGCCGCGGCACTCATGGATTTCAGTTGCTTCGCCACCGCGGGCTCGAACCTTTCGATGGATCCCAGATGATGGGAAATGATGGCGCAATACGTGCGGACGGCCTTGGGCAGGAGGGCATCGGCCTCCGGGTCCGCGGCCGTTTCCGCGATGACCTGGTCGAACGCGCGAATGAAATCGAGCTGCCGGACGTCGCCGATCTGGGTGAGTGACGAGGCGACACCGCGCCGGTAGAACACGCCGAGCAGACTCACCGCGGCGAAGGATTCCGCCTCCCGGTGCAGTTTCCAGATCCACGGCCGGTCCTCGGCCGTGCGCAGCCCGTCGGTGAAGTGCAGCAGCCCCTTGTCCACCAGCCGGCGGTGGTAGATGCCCGCCCAGGCGTAGGCGTAGTCCACGGAGGTGGACCGGTCGCTGGGCAGGATCGCCTCGCGCGGGTTCATCACCACGCCCCGCCGGCCGTGCGGCACCCGGTGCACGGCGCGCGCCCTGGCGGTGCACTGCACATGGTCGGTGCGCAGGAAGTCGCAGCCCAGCTCCTCCATGGCGGCGACCAGCTTCGGGTAGTAGCCGGCGGCGAGCCAGTCGTCGCCGTCCAGGAAGGTCAGGTATTCGCCGCGCGCCCGGTCGATGCCGGTGTTGCGGGCGGTCGCCAGCCCTCCGTTCTTCTCGTGTCTGACGTAGACCGCGCCTGGCAGCTCGCGCTCCGCGCGCGCGAGAATCCCTGGCGTCTCGTCCCGGGAACAGTCGTCGACGAGAATGAATTCGAAATCCTCACGCGCGTTCGCCCTGAGGCTCCTCAGGGTGTCGGGCGCGTATTGCTGCACGTTGTAGAACGGCACGATGACGGAGAGCTTGACCACGTGGGGGACGTTAGGGCGACGCCCGTCATTCGTCTTGACCGCTATCTTGATTCCAGGTGAACGAAGCGTGGCGAAGCCGTGAACCGGGCTTTTTTCCGGTGTGATCGCGGCCCGATTCGCCATTCGGCGATGTGCTGTTAACCCTTTGTTGCATTCAGGTTGGGCGGAACCTCGGAATGCCTTCCTAGCGTCTTCGACGTGCCAGCAAGTGCAACGAAGTCCCTGCGGGTAGCCGTCCTCGCGGATTCCGACACCCGGTGGAAGTGGGGCGCGCTCACCGCGCAGCGTGTCACCCCCACCGGCGCCGAGATCCGGCTCGACGGCTACCTCCTGCGGGGGCGAGCCACCCCCACCGCCCGCCAGTTGAAGGAAGTCGGCGTCCGCGCGGACTCCCTCCGCGAGGTGACCGGCGTCGAGTTCCTGCGTGCCATGGGCGAAGGCCCCGAGGACCGGTACGACGTCCTCGTCCTCGCCCTGGTCGGCGGCGGTGTCCAGGCGATGCTGCACGGGCTGCGCAACCTCTGGGGCTCAGGGAAGCGTCCCGTCGTCGTCACCGGCTATGTCGGGGTCGTCTACGAGAAGCTCGCCGACGGGCTGCTGCTGCGGCACGGTGCGGACCTCGTCCTCGCCAACTCCCGCCACGACGCGGACCGTTTCCGGGCCGTGTACGAGGGGGTCGGCGCCGACGCCTCAGCGGTGACCGAGGTCGCGCTGCCGTTCCTCGGCGGGGAGCCGTACGCCGGTGAACACGACCCCTACACCGTCGTGTTCGCCGTCCAGCCCTCCGTCCCGGACAGCCGCAAGGACCGTGCATACCTGCTCGACCGGCTGATCGAGCACGCCCGCAAGCACCCCGAGCGCGAGGTGCTGCTCAAGCTGCGCTCCAAGCCCGGCGAGCACACCACCCACATCGAGGAACTGCCGTACCAGAAGCTGGTCCAGGGCAAGGACGTGCCCGCCAACTTCCGCCTGGTGTACGGCCACATGGGCGAGGTGCTCGACCGCACCGACCTGCTGGTCACGGTCAGCTCCACGGCCGCCCTGGAAGCCCTGCACCGCCGCATCCCGACGGTCGTCCTGACCGACCTCGGTGTGCGCGAGGTGCTCGGCAACCACCACTTCACCGGCTCCGGGTGCCTCGCCTCCTGGGACCAGCTCGACGCCGGCCACCGACCGGCGCCGGACGAGGAGTGGGTGGCCCGGCAGGGCGTCGCCGCCGACGGCACCTACGCCACCGCCTTCGACACGGCCCGCGAGCGCATCACCGAACTGCTCGACCGGCCGGAGGGGCTGCCGCCCCTCACCCCCTACTACACACCCGAGACCGCGCCCGGCTACCTCCCCGGGATCCTCGCGCGCCACCACCTCGGCCCCGACGGCGCCCCGCTGCCCGGCGCGCCCGCCGCCGACAAGGAGCCGGGACCCGTCCGCCAGATCGTGCGCCGGGCCGCACGCGGCGCCTACCGCCACGGCGTGCAGCGCGTGGCCCCCGTGATCCGACGAATGGGAGAGCTGTGAGCGACCGGATCCCACGGCAAGGAGCAAAGCACATGACCGACGCCAACCCCGACGCACCCGCGGTGCGCCGCGTGCTCGCGGTGATCCCGGCGCGCGGCGGCTCCAAGGGTGTCCCCGCCAAGAACCTCGCTCCCGTCGGCGGCATCCCGCTGGTGGCCCGCGCGGTGCGCGAGTGCCGCGCCGCCCGGCTGGTGACCGACGTGGTCGTCTCCACCGACGACCAGGCCATCGCCGCCGCCGCCCGCCAGGCCGGCGCCGAGGTGGTCCTGCGCCCCGCCGCCATCGCCGGCGACACCGCCACCTCCGAGGCCGCCGTCCTGCACGCCATGGACGCCCACGAGGCCCTGCACGGAGCGGCCGTCGACGTGGTTCTGCTCGTGCAGTGCACCAGCCCCTTCCTGGTCCGCGAGGACGTGGACGGGGTCGCGGGAGCCGTCGTGGAGAACGGCGCCGACACCGCGGTGACCGTCGCCCCCTTCCACGGCTTCATCTGGCGGGACGCGGCCGACGACCCGGTGGCGGTCGACACGGAGTCGACGACGACCGTCGGCGGATCCGTGACCGTCGCCAACTCCACGACCGTGAGCGGCGGTTACGGCGTCAACCACGACAAGTCCTTCCGCCCCCGCCGCCAGGACCGCCCCCAGGACCTGCTGGAGACCGGCGCCGCCTACGCGATGGACGCGGCCGGCTTCCGCGAGCACAAGCACCGCTTCTTCGGCCACACCGAGCTGGTCCGCACCGACCCGGCCCGGGTCCTGGAGATCGACGACCCGCACGAGCTGGCCCGCGCCCGCGCCCTCGCCCCGCTCTTCGACGCGGACCGCCCGGGCGCCCTCCCCACCTACGACGACATCGACGCCGTAGTCCTCGACTTCGACGGCACCCAGACCGACGACCGGGTGCTGATCGACTCCGACGGACGGGAGTTCGTCTCCGTGCACCGCGGAGACGGACTCGGCATCGCCGCCCTGCGCAAGAGCGGGCTGAAGATGCTGATCCTGTCCACGGAACAGAACCCGGTGGTCGCCGCCCGCGCCCGGAAGCTGAAGCTCCCGGTGCTGCACGGCATCGACCGCAAGGACCTCGCCCTCAAGCAGTGGTGCGAGGAGCAGGGCATCGCGCCGGAGCGCGTGCTCTACGTCGGCAACGACGTGAACGACCTCCCGTGCTTCGCCCTCGTCGGCTGGCCCGTGGCGGTCGCGAGCGCCCACGACGTCGTACGCGGCGCCGCACGCGCGGTCACCAACCTCCCCGGCGGTGACGGCGCGATCCGAGAGATCGCCAGCTGGATCCTCGGCCCCTCTCTCGATTCCCTCCCCAAGTAAGGACATCCCCTGATGAGCACCAACTCCCGCATCCGCTCCTTCGGTACGCGTGAGGCCGGCCCGGGCCGCCCCGTCTACATCTGCGGCGAGATCGGCATCAACCACAACGGTGAGCTGGAGAACGCCTTCAAGCTCATCGACGTGGCCGCCGAGGCCGGCTGTGACGCCGTGAAGTTCCAGAAGCGCACGCCGGAGATCTGCACCCCGCGCGACCAGTGGGACATCGAGCGCGACACCCCCTGGGGCCGGATGACCTACATCGACTACCGCCACCGCGTGGAGTTCGGCGAGGACGAGTACCGCCAGATCGACGAGTACTGCAAGGAGAAGGGGATCGACTGGTTCGCCTCCCCGTGGGACACCGAGGCCGTCGCCTTCCTGGAGAAGTTCGACATCCCCGCCCACAAGGTGGCCTCCGCCTCCCTCACGGACGACGAGCTGCTCCGCGCCCTGCGCGCCACCGGCCGCACGGTCATCCTCTCCACGGGCATGTCGACCCCGAAGCAGATCCGCCACGCGGTCGAGGTCCTGGGCTCGGACAACATCCTGCTCTGCCACGCCACCTCCACCTACCCGGCCAAGGCCGAGGAGCTGAACCTCCGCGTGATCAACACGCTGGAGAAGGAGTACCCGAACGTCCCGATCGGCTACTCCGGCCACGAGACCGGCCTGCAGACCACGCTGGCCGCCGTCGCCCTCGGCGCCACCTTCGTCGAGCGCCACATCACCCTCGACCGCGCCATGTGGGGCTCGGACCAGGCCGCCTCCGTGGAGCCGCAGGGCCTCGTGCGCCTCGTCCGCGACATCCGCACCATCGAGGCCTCCCTCGGTGACGGCGTCAAGAAGGTCTACGACTCCGAGCTGGGCCCGATGAAGAAGCTGCGCCGCGTCAACGGCGTCGTCGCCGAGGCGGAGATCGCCGCGGCCGCGGGCGAGCCGGTCTCGGTCTGAGCACCCTGATTGCCTTAGCTGCCCTACAACGGGACGGTCGTACGCCGATGAGCCCCCGCGCCGGTCAAGCCGGCCACCCTGCCCACACGCTCGCCTTCGTGGAGAGCCCGGTACAGCTGCTGAACGTACTGGAGTGGGCGCACCTCCACGGCCTGCGCGGCGCCGCCGAGCCGGCCCGGCCCTCCGTGCCCCCGCAGGCACGGAGGGCGCCGGCCGGCGTCCCGGCATCCGCCGACGCGGAGCTCACCGTCGTCGTCCTGTCCCCGACCGACCCCATGACCCGGGGCCAGCTGCGCCGCATGGCGGACCTGGCCCGGGACGAGGGGTACCGGGTGCGCTGGGAGGAGGCGCGGGGCGGCACGACCGCGCCCTTCCACACCATCGGCGGCCTGGCGGGTTCCCTCCGCCGGGCCGACCGCATCGTGATGGGGGACCCGTTCTCCCGCTACGTACAACTGCTGTTGACGATCACCCGGGCCCGAGACCTGGTCGTGGTGGACGACGGCACGGCGACGATGGAGTTCGTCGCCCAGCTCGCCCGCGGCGAGCGCCTGGTCCGCTGGCACCGCAAGGGCGGCCGCCCGGGCGCCCGCGACCTGCTCTTCGCCCCGGTCTCCTCCTCGGCCCGCCGCCGCCTCACGCCGAGCGCCCGCCGCCGCGTCGAGGTGTTCTCCTCCATGCCGGTGACGGAGACCCCCGAGGGCGTCACGGTCACCGCCAACGACTTCGCCTGGACCCGCGCCCGCTTCGGCCCGCCGCGCATCACCAAGGGCGCGGACATGGTCGGCACGTCGTTGGTGGAGACCGGCGTGGTGGACGGCGACCGCTACGTGGAGGCGGTCCGCACCCTCGCCAGGGCCCACGGCGCCACCCGCTACTTCGCGCACCGCCGCGAGAGCACCGACAAGCTGCACCGTCTGGCCGTGGAAACCGGCCTGGAAATAGTCCGCCCGGACCTCCCCCTGGAACTGATCGCCCGCCGGGGTCCCATCGGCCGTACGATCCTCAGCTTCCCGTCCACGGTCGTCCACACCCTGCCTCTTGCCCTGGCCGGCACGGGCGTCCGCGTAGCGGTGTGCGACATCGACCCCAGCTGGCTGACGGAGACCGCCTCACCTCGGGCGCAGGGCTTCCTGTCGGGAGTGACGGGGACGGCACGGGATGTACATCGGCTGGCGGCGGTGGGGCTGGCCTAGTCCGCCCACGCCGCAATCTGAAAAACCGCACCTCACGTGGCGAAACGTGAACTCAGGACCAGATCACCGGCCCGGTTCCTTCAGCACCTCGATGAAGGGGGCGAAGGACGCGGCCTGGAAGGTGAGGATGCCTGCGGCCGGGTCCTTGGAGTCGCGTACGGCTATGTGGGCGGGGGCGGTCGCGATCTCTACGCAGGAGTCTCCGTCACCGGGCCCGGAGTAGGACGACTTCTGCCAGCTGCCAGGGGTGGACATCACATTTCCTTCGCCACGCGGTTGATCAGGTCTCGTGACTTGTCGGGGTCGAGCGACGCAGCTTCCAGCTTACGGAAAAGCGTTCGAAGGGCGCTGAGTTGGGCCTCAGAATCGATGTAGACCGCGCCATTGGGGGCATCGCGCACGACAGTGTCCAGCTTGGGTGCGGCGCCGCCCGCATGCATCATGGCGCTCGCGGCGCCGGCGAGCCCCTCCAGGGCGAGGGGGATGATCCGCACGGTGACCCGGTCCGCCTCGGAGACTTCGAGGATCCCGGCCAGTTGGGTTCGTGAGGCGGCACGGTCGCAGACCATGATGCGTAGCGCCGCTTCGTGGATGACGACCTCGTACGGGGCTCCTTCGAGCGCTGTCTTGCGTTGCATCCGATGTCGGACACGCAACTCCAGCTCACGGCACACGAAGGGGCCGGCCGCGCTCAGGGTGCGCCGCTCCCCGGAGGGGGTGGTGCGGATCGGGGCGTGGGACACCGACCCTGCACCGCCGGATCCGCCACGACCGTTGACGCAGGTGGGCGAGGTGGAGGAGGGGAGGGGGCTGGGCCTGGTCATGAGCTGTGCGGATTACTGGGGGTGGCAGCCGTCGGCCCGGTTCGGGAATCGGGGGAAGTACGTGTGGTGTGAGCTGGGGGTGGCGTGATGGCGGGCTCGTCGCATGAGGCGCTGCACGCCGACGACACGGTCGCAGCTGTTCGCCAGGGAGCGAGCGGCTGAGATCGCCGGCGAGACGGCCGGGCTCCTCGCTCCGCTCCTCGCGCAGGAGCCGCACCGGATCGCTGCGCTCACCACCGGACAGGCCGCACGCCGAGCGGGTCGGGGCGGCGGATGCAACACCGCCCTCGTCGACGTCGAGGTGTGCTGACACTCGTTGCCGACATCGAGGAGCCCGCCCGGACACCGGCTCTGACCTGCCGTGTTTACCGGACCCCCACGGCCCGACGGGCGTACCCACGTCCGAACAGCTCCGCCACGCCCTGACCAGCGCCCTCTAGGCTGTCCGGCGGATCAGGCAACGGGAGCGAGCAGCCATGAGCGACAACGCCAAGGAGCTGGCCGAGGCGCAACGGCAGCACTGGCAGAACACCTACGCCGCCCACCCCGGCATGTACGGCGAGGAGCCCTCCGCTCCCGCCGTCCACGCCGCGCAGGTCTTCCGTGTCGCCGACGCCCAGGACGTGCTGGAGCTGGGCGCCGGGCACGGACGCGACGCCCTGTACTTCGCCCGTGCGGGCTTCACCGTCCAGGCCACCGACTTCAGCCCCGTCGGCCTCGAGCAACTCCGCCGGGCCGCCCACGACCACGGCATCGCCGAGCGGGTGACCACCGCGGTTCACGACGTACGCGAACCGCTTCCCCTGCCGGACGCCTCCGTGGACGCCGTCTTCGCGCACATGCTGCTGTGCATGGCCCTGTCGACCCAGGAGATCCACGCCCTGGCCTGCGAAATCCGCCGCGTACTGCGCCCCGGCGGAACCCTCGTCTACACCGTCCGGCACACCGGCGACACCCACTACGGCACCGGAACCGCCCATGGCGACGACATCTACGAACACGGCGGCTTCGCTGTGCACTTCTTCCCCCGGCAGCTCGTCGACTCCCTCGCCGACGGCTGGACCCTCGATGAGGTCCACGCGTTCGAGGAAGGCGACCTGCCCCGCCGCCTGTGGCGCGTCACCCAGACCCTGCCCCTATGAGCGAAGACCCGATGAGGATCTCCCAGCTCGCCGAACGATGCGGCGCCGGCCCAGCAGGGCCCGGATGGGCCGGACGGGGCCGCATGGGTCCGGGACGGGTCCGTCCCGGATGCAGGGTGTGTCCAGGCCGGGTCCAGACGGGCTCCAGGCCGGGTCCAGACCGGGTCCGGTGCGTGGACACGGAGAGCGGGACCATGGCGAGGCATGGTATGCGTGGAAGGAAGAAACAGAGGTTTTACCCACCCGAGCCCGCCGCCATGCGTCCGCCGGTCTGATTTTCTTCACCTAACGGGCTGAAGTTTTGTTGATCGAGGGTCAGTTGACCGGTCGGGCGTCCTACCCTTCAGAGGGTGAACCAGACGATGTCCCGAGAGTCCGAGGCCGATCTCCCCGGGGATGTGCTCCCTGGTGCGCTCAGCGAGTCCCTGCACGCCGAACTCGTAGCGTTCCGTCGCGACTTGCACATGCACCCGGAGCTGGGCAACCAGGAGTTCCGTACGACCGCCGCGATCAAGGAGCGGCTGGAGCGGGCCGGGCTGCGCCCCCGTGTCCTCGCCACCGGAACCGGGCTCATCTGTGACATCGGGCTCCCGGAGGGAATGCGGCTCGCCGAGGGGGAGCGGCCCGCCGTTCCGCTGTTCGCCCTGCGGGCCGACATCGACGCCCTGCCCATCCCGGACACCAAGGCCGACTGCCCGTACCGGTCCACCGTGCCGGACCGCGCGCACGCCTGCGGCCACGACGTGCACACCGCGGTGGTGCTCGGCGCCGGCCTCGTCCTCGCCGATCTGCACGCGAAGGGGCTCCTGCCCCGCCCGGTGCGGCTGCTCTTCCAGCCCGCCGAGGAGGTGATGCCCGGCGGCGCCCTCGGTGCCATCAAGGACGGGGCGCTCGACGGGGTCGGCCGGATCCTCGCCGTGCACTGCGACCCCAAGGTCGACGTCGGCCGGATCGGGCTGCGGCACGGGGCCATCACCAGCGCCTGCGACCGGTTGGAGATCGCCCTCGACGGGCCCGGCGGGCACACCGCCCGGCCCCACCTGACCACCGACCTCGTCACCGCCGCCGCCCGCGTCGCCGTCGACGTGCCCGCGCTGATCGCCCGGCGCGTCGACACCCGCAGCGGCCTCGCCCTGACCTGGGGCCGGATCGAGTCGGGCCACGCCCCGAACGTCATCCCGCAGCATGCCGAGCTGTCCGGCACCGTCCGCTGCCTGGACCTGGACGCCTGGCGCGAGGCGCCCGACATCGTGCACGCGGCCATCGACGAGGTCGCCACCCTGCACCGCGCCAAGTCGGAGATCACCTACGTACGGGGCGTGCCGCCGGTCGTCAACGACCGGGAGTCCACCGAGCTGCTGCGCCGGGCCATGGTCGCCCGGCGCGGGATGCGGTCCGTGGAGAGCACCGAGCAGAGCCTCGGCGGCGAGGACTTCTCCTGGTACCTGGAGCAGGTGCCCGGCGCCCTGGCGCGCCTCGGCGTCCGCACCCCCGGCGACCGCACGTCCCGCGACCTGCACCAGGGCGACTTCGACGCCGACGAGCGTGCCATCACCGTCGGCGTGGAGATGTTCACGGCCGCCGTACTGCTCGACGACCAGTAGGCCGTACGGAGGGGGAGGGGCACCCCGTTCGGTGCCTCTTCGTCCCCTTGCGTCACCCGGGCGTAACCGGCGGCGCACGGCTGTAACCCGGAGTCGGCACGAATCGATAACGGCCGGGAGAAACCCCGTTCCCCTTCCCTTCTACGCGCGTTACTGTGCGCCGAAATCGCCACCACTGGCGGCACATTGGGGACAGCGGCCCGTGACGGCGCCGTGGGGATGAAGGGTGCTTGCTGTGCGTCTGATGTCTCGGAAGATCTCCCGGAGAACGCGGTTCTCCCAAGCTGCGGTGACCGTCGCGGTCGTCGCCCTCGCGGCTGCCGGATGCGGCAAGTCCAGCACCGAATCCACCGACACGACCTCCAAGGACGGCAAGTACTCCGCCAAGGGCATCGGCCTCGCCTACGACATCGGCGGCAAGGGCGACCAGTCCTTCAACGACGCCGCCTACTCCGGCTTCAAGAAGGCCCAGGACGAGTTCAAGATCGGCGGCCGGGACGTCGAGCCGCAGGCCAACGAGTCCGACGCGGACAAGGTGCAGCGCCTGGAGACCCTGGCCAAGGCCGGCTACAACCCCGTCATCGGCGTCGGTTTCGCCTACGCCCCGGCCGTGAAGCAGGTCGCCGTCAAGTACCCGAAGGTCACCTTCGGCATCATCGACGACAACACCATCCAGGCGAAGAACGTCGCCGACATGGTCTTCCACGAGGAGCAGGCCTCGTACCTGGCGGGCGTGGCCGCGGCCAAGACCACCAAGAAGAACCACGTCGGCTTCATCGGTGGCGTGGACATCCCGCTGATCCACAAGTTCGAGGCGGGCTTCAAGCAGGGCGCCCGGTCGGTCAACCCGAAGATCAAGATCGAGTCGCAGTACCTCACCCAGACGCCGCAGGAAGGCGGCTTCTCCAGCCCCGACAAGGGTGAGAACGCGACCAACGGCCAGATCGACGCCGGCGCCGACGTCATCTACCACGCGGCCGGCCTCTCCGGGCAGGGCGTGATCAAGTCCGCCGCCGAGCACAAGGTGTGGGCCATCGGTGTGGACTCCGACCAGTACGTGCAGGACGCGCTGGCCAAGTACAAGAACTACATCCTCGGCTCGGCCCTGAAGAACGTCGGCGGCGCCGTCTACGACCTCGCCAAGTCCGTCTACGAGGGCAAGCCGCTCAGCGGCGAGGTCCGCGGCGACCTGAAGTCCGGCGGCGTCGGCTTCGCGGACTCCAACCCGAAGTACAAGGCGATGACCGACGTGGTCTCGGCCGTGGAGAAGGCCAAGCAGGACATCATCGACGGCAAGATCACGGTCAGCGCCAAGTGATCTGACCCCTGGTTCCACGCCCGCTCGGGCGCCGTCGGCCGCGTACGCCCCTTGCCTCCCGCAAGGGGCGTACTGCTGTCCGTAACCTTGACCGTGACTGTGGCCACAGCTCGATAACGGACCGGACATTGGGGGTTTTCCGTCTGGTCTACGCGCGTTACGCTGCGGCGGAACCAGCGCCTGGTTTGGGCGCTTGCACAAAGGAGTCAAGTTCCATGCGCCGGGTGTCCCGCATCACGATTGCAGGCGTTGCGACCGCAGCGCTCGCCGTAACTGTCTCTGCCTGTGGCAGCTCGTCCACCTCCTCCTCCAGCGAGGGCAAGTCCAAGGGCATCGGCCTCGCCTACGACGTCGGCGGCAAGGGTGACCAGTCCTTCAACGACGCCGCCTACGCGGGCTTCGAGAAGGCCCAGAAGGAGTTCGGCGTCGGTGGCCGGGACGTCGAGCCGACGGACAACGAGTCGGACGCGGACAAGACCCAGCGCCTGGTGACCCTGGCGAAGGCGGGCTACAACCCGGTCATCGGTGTCGGCTTCGCCTACGCGGGCGCTGTGAAGGAGGCCGCGGCGAAGTTCCCGAAGGTCACCTTCGGCATCATCGACGACAACCAGACCACGGCGGACAACGTCGCCGACATGGTCTTCCACGAGGAGCAGTCCTCGTACCTCGCCGGTGTCGCGGCCGCCAAGGCGACCAAGAAGAACCACATCGGCTTCATCGGCGGCGTGGACGTCCCGCTGATCCACAAGTTCGAGGCCGGCTACATCCAGGGCGCCAAGTCGGTCAACCCGAAGATCAAGGTCGAGTCGCAGTACCTGACGCAGACGGCTCAGGAGGGCGGCTTCTCCAGCCCGGACAAGGGCGAGAACGCGGCCAACGGCCAGATCGACGCGGGTGCCGACGTGGTCTACGCGGCTGCCGGCCTCTCCGGGCAGGGCGTGATCAAGTCCGCCGCCGAGCACAAGGTGTGGGCCATCGGCGTCGACTCCGACCAGTACAACCAGCAGCCGCTGGCCAAGTACAAGGACTACATCCTGACCTCGGCCCTGAAGAACGTCGAGGGCGCGGTCTACGACCTCTCCAAGTCCGTCATCAAGGACAAGAAGCCGCTCTCGGGCGAGATCCGCGGCTCGCTGGACAACGGTGGCGTCGGCCTGTCCGACTCCAACCCGGCCTTCAAGAGCAACGCCGCCATCCAGGCCGCGGTCAAGAAGGCCGAGCAGGGCATCAAGGACGGCAGCATCAAGGTGAAGTCCTCCTGACGATCTAGGTCAGAAGCCTTGGCCAACAGAACGCTGTAATGGCAGCGTTACGGCCGCGGAACGGGGTGCGGAGAGGATGACCTGCCCGCACCCCGTTCGCGCGGCAGAATGCTCGGAACGGATCGCTTTCTTGATCGAGATGTATTTCTTGATCAAGGTCGGTCAGGTCCGGGCACTATTTAAAGCAGGGGCGCTACGCGCGTAGAGCGGCCCCTTTCCCGAGGAGAGTGCGCCATCGACGCGTCCAGCAGCCCTCCGCTCACCGCTCAGTCGACAGTCGCGGTAGAGCTCGCGGGCATCACCAAGCGATTCCCGGGTGTCGTGGCCAACCACGACATCCACCTGATGGTCCGCAAGGGCACCGTCCACGCCCTCGTCGGCGAGAACGGCGCCGGCAAGTCGACCCTGATGAAGATCCTCTACGGCATGCAGAAGCCGGACGAGGGCACCATCTCGGTCGGCGGTGAGCAGGTGAGCTTCTCCAGCCCCGCCGACGCCATCGCCCGTGGCATCGGCATGGTCCACCAGCACTTCATGCTGGCCGACAACCTGACCGTGCTGGAGAACGTGGTGCTCGGCAGCGAGAAGCTGCACGGCATCGGCGGTGGCGCCCGCAAGAAGATCAAGGAGATCTCCGACCGCTACGGCCTGGGCATCCGCCCGGACGTCCTGGTCGAGGACCTCGGCGTGGCCGACCGCCAGCGCGTGGAGATCCTCAAGGTCCTCTTCCGCGGCGCACGCACTCTGATCCTCGACGAGCCCACGGCGGTGCTCGTCCCGCAGGAGGTCGACGCGCTCTTCGACAACCTGCGCGAGCTGAAGTCCGAGGGCCTGTCCGTCATCTTCATCTCCCACAAGCTGGGCGAGGTGCTCTCCGTCGCCGACGACATCACCGTCATCCGGCGCGGTACGACGGTCGGGACCGCGATCCCGTCCGAGACCACCCCCCGCCAGCTGGCCGAGCTGATGGTCGGCAGCGAGCTGCCCACCCCCGAGACGGCCGAGTCCACGGTCACCGACCGGGCCGTGCTGGAGGTCAGGAACCTCACCGTCTACTCCTCGGCCGCGGTCTCGCTCGGCGAGTCGTCCGCCTCCCTGCTCATGGACGAGGTCGACCGGGGCGAGGTCAAGCGTGTCCTCGACGACGTCTCCTTCACCATCCACGCCGGCGAGGTCATGGGCATCGCCGGTGTCGAGGGCAACGGCCAGACCGAGCTGATCGACGCGCTGATCGGCACCAAGCACGCCGACTCGGGGCAGATCGTCTTCCTGGGCGAGGACATCACCCCCTGGGCCACCCGCAAGCGCCGCGAGCAGGGTGTCGGCTACATCCCCGAGGACCGCCACCGGCAGGGCCTGCTGCTGGAGTCCCCGCTCTGGGAGAACCGCATCCTCGGTCACGTCACCGAGAAGCCCAACGCCAAGGGCTTCTGGCTCAACCTCAAGGGCGCCCAGGCCGACACCCGCCGGATCGTCGAGGAGTACGACGTCCGCACCCCCGGCATCGACGTCACCGCGGCCTCCCTGTCCGGCGGCAACCAGCAGAAGCTGATCGTCGGCCGCGAGATGAGCCACGACCCGAAGTTCCTGATCGCCGCCCACCCGACCCGTGGTGTGGACGTCGGCGCCCAGGCGCAGATCTGGGACCGCATCCGCGAGGCACGCCGCGAGGGCCTGGCCGTCCTGCTGATCTCCGCCGACCTGGACGAGCTGATCGGCCTGTCGGACACCCTGCGCGTCATCTACGACGGCAGGCTGGTCGCCGACGCCGACCCGGCCTCCATCACACCGGAGGAGCTGGGCACGGCCATGACGGGTGCCGCGTCCGGCCACCTGGAGCACGAAGAGACCGCCCCCGAGGGCGACGACACCGCCGGTCCGGAGGACGAGGCCCGATGAAGAAGTTCGACAAGGAGCGGGTGCTCGTCGCGGTGGCCGGACCGGTCATCGCGCTCGTCCTGGCGATCGTGCTGACCTCCGTGGTCCTGCTCGCCTCGGGCAAGAACCCGATCGAGCCGTACACCCTGATGCTCCAGCAGCTGCCGTACTCGGACATCCAGGTGCTGATCATCAACCAGGCGTCGCTGTACTACATCGCCGCCATCGCGGTCGCCCTCGGCTTCCGCATGAACCTGTTCAACATCGGCGTCGACGGCCAGTACCGCCTCGCCGCGGTGATGACCGCCGTCGTCGGCGCGCACGTGGCGCTGCCCAGCGCGCTGCAGGTCCCGCTGCTGCTGATCGTCGCCATGGCCACCGGTGCCTTCTGGGCCGGTATCGCCGGTGTCCTGAAGGTCACCCGGGGCGTCAGCGAGGTCGTCGCGACGATCATGCTGAACTCGATCGCCACCGCTGTCATCGGCTACATCACCCTCACCGACGTGTGGGGCGTGCAGGTCGGCGACAACGTGACGACCGGTGTCATGAAGGAGTCCGGCTGGTTCCCGGGCATCAACCTGGGCTCGGACGTCGGCGAGATCTACGGCCTGGTCTTCCTCGCCGTCCTCCTCGGCATCGGCTACTGGGTGGTCCTCAACCGCACCCGCTTCGGCTTCGACCTGCGCGCCACCGGCGCCTCGGAGACCGCCGCCGCGGCCTCCGGCGTCGACGCCAAGCGCATGGTGCTGACCGCGATGCTGATCTCCGGCGCCATCGCCGGTCTGTCCGGTCTGCCGCTGCTGCTCGGCGACACCCACACCTACAGCCTGAGCTTCCCGGCCGGCCTCGGCTTCACCGCCATCGGCATCGCCCTGCTCGGCCGCAACAACCCCGGCGGCATCGCACTCGCCGCCCTGCTGTGGGCCTTCCTCGACAAGGCCTCGCCCGCTCTCGACTACGCGACCCCCGTGGCGTACGACAAGGAGATCGCCACGATCATGCAGGGCCTGATCGTCTTCGCGGTCGTCATCTCGTACGCGGCCGTACAGCAGTGGGCTCTGCGCCGTCAGCAGCGCCGGGTCGGCGCCGAGCTGGCCGCGGCCGCCGCCCAGAACACCAACAAGGAGGTGGCTGCCTGATGTCCACCGCGACCATCGCCAAGCCGCAGGCGAAGCAGCCCGGCAAGGGCGGCCGCCGTATGTCGCTCCCGGTACTCCTGCTGGTCATCGCAGGCGTGCTGGTGCTGACCTCGATCGTCCGCCTGATCACCGGCGCGGACGGCATCACCTCGGTCGGGCAGATGTCCACCGCACTGCAGCTCGCGGTGCCGATCGGCCTCGCCGGCCTCGGCGGCCTGTGGGCCGAGCGCGCGGGCGTCGTCAACATCGGCCTCGAGGGCATGATGATCCTCGGCACCTGGTTCGGCGCCTGGGCCGGCTACCAGTGGGGCCCGTGGACCGGTGTCGTCTTCGGCATCATCGGCGGCGCGCTCGGCGCCCTCCTGCACGCCGTCGCCACCGTCACCTTCAACGTCAACCACATCGTCTCCGGTGTGGCGCTCAACATCCTTGCCCTCGGCGTGACCCGCTACCTGTCGAAGTTCACCTTCGCCAACGCACCGCAGGGCTCCACCAAGCAGTCCCCGCCGATCGACTCCCTCGGCGAGTTCAGCGTCCCGGGCCTGTCGGACTGGCTGAACACGCTCAACGGGAAGCACTGGTTCCTGATCTCGGACATCGCCGGCCTGCTCGGTGGTCTGGTCACCGACCTGTCGCCGCTGACCGTCATCGCGGTCGCCATGATCCCGGTGACCTGGTGGGTGCTGTGGCGCACCTCCTTCGGTCTGCGCCTGCGCTCCTGCGGCGAGAACCCGGTGGCGGCCGAGTCCCTCGGCGTCAACGTGTACAAGTACAAGTACATCGCCGTGATCATCTCCGGCGGCTTCGCCGGCCTCGGCGGCGCCTTCCTGTCCATCGTCGCCTCGAACGTGTACCTCGACGGCCAGACGGCCGGCCGCGGCTACATCGGTCTCGCCGCGATGATCTTCGGCAACTGGATGCCGGGCGGCCTCGCGCTCGGCGCGGGCCTGTTCGGCTACACCGACAGCCTCAACCTGCGCGGTGGCACGGTGAACGTCCACGCGCTGATCCTGCTGCTGGCGATCCTGCTGGTGTTCGGCGCCGCCTACCAGGCGTGGAAGAAGAAGTACGTCCCCGCCGTCATCACGGTCGTCATCGCGGCCCTGATGTTCGTCTGGTACACCTCCACCAACGAGGTCCCGCGCCAGCTGGTGACGGCGACCCCGTACATCGTCACGCTGCTCGTCCTCTCGCTGTCCGCGCAGAAGCTGCGCATGCCGAAGGCGGACGGCCTGCCGTACCGGAAGGGACAGGGCAAGTGACCGGCGCGGCCGACGAGTTCGACTGGGAGGCCCTGCGGGCCGAGGCGCGGGAGGCCATGTCCCACGCCTACGCCCCCTACTCGGGCTTCCCGGTCGGCGTGGCGGCCCTGGTCGACGACGGGCGCACGGTCACCGGCTGCAACGTCGAGAACGCCTCCTACGGCCTCGGCCTGTGCGCCGAGTGCGGTCTGGTCTCGCAGCTGCAGCGCACCGGGGGCGGCCGGCTCACGCACTTCACCTGCGTGGACGGTACGGGCGAGCTGCTCGTCCCGTGCGGCCGCTGCCGCCAGCTGCTGTACGAGTTCGGCGGCCCCGACCTGCTCCTGGACACCCCCGCGGGCGTCCTGCCGCTCTCCGAGATGCTGCCCCAGGCCTTCGGCCCGGACCATCTCACCAAGTAACTCCCTTACGGCCCCCCTGACCTGCGCAGGGGGGCCGTGCACTTCGCACCTCCCGGAAGGAAGCCATCAGCCATGGCCATGGACGCCATCTCCGTCATCCGCACCAAGCGGGACCGCGGTGAGCTGACCGACGAGCAGATCGACTGGGTCATCGACGCGTACACCCGCGGCGAGGTCGCCGACTACCAGATGGCCGCGCTCAACATGGCGATTCTGCTCAACGGCATGAACCGCCGTGAGATCGCCCGCTGGACGGCGGCCATGATCTCTTCCGGAGAGCGCATGGACTTCTCCTCGCTGTCCCGCCCGACCGCGGACAAGCACTCCACGGGCGGCGTCGGCGACAAGATCACGCTGCCGCTCGCGCCTCTCGTGGCCGCCTGCGGCGCGGCCGTCCCCCAGCTCTCGGGCCGCGGCCTCGGCCACACCGGCGGCACCCTGGACAAGCTGGAGTCGATCCCGGGATGGCGCGCGCTGCTCTCCAACGAGGAGATGCTGCACGTCCTGGACACCACGGGTGCGGTGATCTGCGCGGCGGGCGACGGCCTGGCCCCGGCGGACAAGAAGCTCTACGCCCTGCGTGACGTGACGGGCACGGTCGAGGCGATCCCGCTGATCGCTTCCTCGATCATGTCGAAGAAGATCGCCGAGGGCACCGGCTCCCTGGTCCTGGACGTGAAGGTCGGCACGGGCGCCTTCATGAAGACGATCGAGGACGCGCGGGAGCTTGCCTCCACGATGGTCGGCCTCGGCACCGACCACGGCGTGAAGACGGTCGCCCTCCTGACCGACATGTCCACCCCGCTCGGCCTCACCGCGGGCAACGCCCTGGAGGTCCGCGAGTCGGTCGAGGTCCTGGCGGGCGGCGGCCCGGCGGACGTCGTGGAGCTGACGATCGCCCTGGCCCGCGAAATGCTCGACGCGGCCGGCGTGAAGGACGCCGACCCGGCGAAGGCCCTGGCCGACGGCTCGGCGATGGACGTCTGGCGCCGGATGATCGCGGCGCAGGGCGGCGACCCGGACGCGGTGCTGCCCACGTCGAAGGAGCAGCATGTGATCAAGGCACCGTCCTCCGGTGTCCTGACCCGGCTGGACGCCTACGACATCGGCGTCGGCGCCTGGCGCCTCGGCGCGGGCCGTGCCCGCAAGGAGGACCCGGTGCAGGCGGGTGCGGGCATCGAGATGCACGCCAAGCCGGGCGACACGGTGACCGAGGGCCAGCCGCTGCTGACCCTGCACACGGACACCCCGGAGCGCTTCGAGTACGCGCTCCAGGCGGTGGAGGGCTCCTACGACATCGCGGCGGCGGGCACGGACTTCACGGCGTCGCCCGTCGTGCTGGAACGCATCGCCTGACCAGGGGATTTATCGTTCGGGTGAACGGGACCAGTGGACCGGCGCTGGTCCCGTTCGGCATGCTGGGATCGGTGACGTACCGATTGGAGACCGCCATGAGCGCACTCACCGTCGACCACTCGACGGCCAGCGGCCACGAGTGGGACGGCCTCGTCCGGATCTGGGAGGAGACGGACGCCCCTGAGGGCTGCAAGGTGGAGATCATCGAGGGGATCGTCACCGTGGCACCACCGCCGTCCAACGACCACAACGACATTGCCGACCTCGTGCAGCGCAGCCTGTACGAGGTGATCCCCAAGGACTGGGGCATCTATCAGACGCTGGGCACAGCCGTGCCGTCCCGTGACGGGCTCTACATCCCGGACCTCGCCGTAGCGCCGAGGGAGGTGCTCCGCGCCCAGAAGAGTAACTACATCTCCGCATCTGCAGCCGAACTCGTTGTGGAGATTACTTCCAAGTCAAACGCGAGCAACGACCGGATCAAGAAGGCCGCAGGTTATGCGCAGGCCGGAGTTCCGCTCTATCTCCTCATCGACAACTGGGCTCCTGGTGGACCTACGATCACGCTGTACGGCGAACCCCAAGGTGATGTGTACCGGGTCCTGCGTGCAGGCAAGTTCGGCGTCACCATCTCCTTGCCGAAGCCCTTCGAACTAGACCTGGACACCAGCGACTTCCCCGTCGTCTGACCTCTTCACCCCAACACCGCCGCCACCCCCACCAGCACCGGCACCGACACCACCGTCGACAACAGGACCGACTCCCGGGCCAGGGACTCGGCCACCCGGTAGCGGCTGGCATAGGTGAAGAGGTTCTGGGCGGCGGGCAGCGCCGACGTCACCACCACGTCCAGCAGCGGCGCACCGTGCAGCCCGAAGACGCCCCTCGCCAGCACCCACGCCACCAGCGGCTGCCCCACCGACTTCAGCGCCACCGACAGCAGGACCGGTTGACGGTCCCGCCCCCGGCCGGGAAGCGCGCTGCCGTGCAGGGACATGCCGAAGGCCAGCAGGGCCGCCGGGACCGACATGTTGCCGATCAGGGTGAGCGGGTCCATGACCGGGCCGGGGACCGTCCAGCCCGCCGCCGACACCACGACACCCGACAGCGAGCCGACGGCTATCGGGTTGCGCAGCGGGGTCAGCAGGCGCTGCCCCACCGTGCCCTTCTCGCCCATGCCGGACAGGTCCAGGACCGTGAGGGCGACGGGGGTGACCAGGACGACCTGGAAGAGCAGCACGGGCGCCACCAGGGACGCGTCGCCCAGGACGTACGCGGCGATCGGGATGCCGAGGTTGCCCGAGTTGACGTAGCCCGAGCACAGGGCGCCGATCGTGGTGCGGCCCACGCCCCAGCGGCGCAGCGCACCGACCGCGACGAAGATCCCGGAGACCGCCGCCGTGCTCAGGGCGGTCACCAGCAGGCGGCTGGAGAACAGCACCGCGAGGTCGGCCCTGGCGAGGGTCGTGAAGAGGAGCGCCGGACCGGCGACGCTGAACGCCAGCCGCGTCAGCACCTCCCCGCCCCGCTCGCCGAGCGAGCCGCGCCGCCCGAGCACATAGCCCACCCCGATGACGACCGCGATCACGGCGAACCCGCTCAGCACCCCCTGCACAGGGCCAACCCTCCGGCCCAGCGGGGGAGCGGGTCAATGTGATCTCTGCCCGGGCGCGGGCTGCCGCGATGAGTTACGCCTGCCTCGCCGGTCTACCGCACGTGGACGCTGAGACACCCGCTGTGCTCATGCTGGCCGGCCCCGTCACCCGGGACGAGGTGCAGGGGCTGTGTGACGACGTACGGGCGCTGCTGGAGGTCACCGGGGCCGGAGTCGTCGTGTGTGACGTGGGTGGGCTCGGGCCTCCGGGGCTCGGGACCGTCGATCTGCTGGCCCGGCTGGAGCTTGCCGCCCGCCGGGCCGGCGGGCGGATACGGCTGCGCGACCCCGACCCCGCGCTACCCGTCCTTCTCGATCTGGTCGGGCTCCGCCTCCAGATGGAGGGGCAGGTCGAAGAGCGGGAACCAGCGCTGGGTGTCGAGGAAGAAGTGGAACCCGGTCAGCCGGCCGTCTGAGATCTCCAGGACCTGGACCGACCACGGTGTGAAGCCGCCCGTCTCCGGGTCCGGCTTGTACTGGGCGAAGCCCGGCAGGCCGTTGACCTGCACGGGCAGCAGGCGGGAGCCGGCGCAGGCGGCGCCCAGGGTGGTCATGAAGCCGGTGATGTCGTCGTGGCCGGTCAGCCACAGGTCGAACGGCGGCATCGTCATGACGGCGTCCTCGTGCAGCAACGCCGTGAGGGCCGTCATGTCGTAGCCCTCGAAGGCCTTCACATAGCGCTCCAGGAGCTTCTGCTGCTCCTCGTCGAGCGGGTCGGAGACCGCCGCGTCGGCGCCGGCGTGTTCCCGCTCGGCCAGCGTCGCCCGGGCCCGCTGGAGCGCGCTGTTGACCGAGGCGACCGTGGTGTCCAGCAGCTCGGCGACCTCGCTCGCCTTCCAGGCCAGCACCTCGCGCAGGATCAGCACCGCCCGCTGCTTGGGCGGCAGCTGCTGGAGGGCCGCCATGAACGCGAGCCGGACCGACTCCTTGGCGACGGCCGCCTCCGCCGGGTCCTCGACCGTCGGCAGCACGCGCGCGTCCGGCATCGGCTCCAGCCAGGTGTTGTCCGGGCGGGGGGACAGCGCCGCCTGCGCGAGGGGCGTCGACTCGGAGAGGTCCATGGGCCGGGCCCGCTTGTTGCCCGCCGTCAGCATGTCCAGGCACACGTTCGTCGCGATCCGGTACAGCCACGAGCGCAGGCTGGAGCGGCCCTCGAACTTTTCGTAGCTCCGCCAGGCCCGCACCAGGGTGTCCTGCACCGCGTCCTCGGCCTCGAAGGACGAACCGAGCATGCGGTAGCAGTACCCGGTCAGTTCGGTCCGGTGCTTCTCCAGTGCGACATCGAGATCCGCTGTCGCCGTGCTGTTGCCCATCGTCCACCCACCCCTGTGGCCGTCCCGTACGCGCGCCTTCGCGCCCCAGTACTTCGGAAGCTACCGCAGCCCACTGACAATGGCTCCTGGAGCGCGAAAAAGCGCAGTTCAGACCGGTTGCTTCACGGACATGAGCGGACGTGGCGCCGGCTCAGTGCGCGGCCACCGGCTCCCGCCGGGCCGCCACCCGCGCCGCCCGCGAGCCGAGGACCGTGATCGTCACGACGCCGAGGACGGCGAGGATGCCGACGGAGACCGTGCCGCCCCAGCCGCCCGCGTGGAAGGCCATCGCGCCGACCGTACTGCCGGCGCTGGAGCCGATGTAGTACGCGGACTGGTAGAGGGCCGAGGCCTGGGCGCGGCCGTGGGTGGCCGTCTTGCTGACCGCCGAGGAGGCGACCGCGTGGCCCGCGAAGAAGCCGGCGGTGATGAGGACCAGGCCCAGCAGGACCAGCGGGAGGGAGCCGGCCAGGGAGAGCAGCAGGCCCGCCGCCGTCGTACCGCCCGCCAGGTACAGCGCGCCCCGGCGGCCGAGACGGCCCACCAGGCGGCCCGCCGTCGACGCCGACACCGTCCCCACCAGGTACACCAGGAAGATCGAGCCGACGATGCCCTGCGGGAGGGAGAAGGGGGCCTCCGTCAGGCGGTAGCCGATCACCGTGTACACGCCGCCGAACACCGTCATGAACAGCGCGCCGATCGCGTACAGGCGGCGCAGCAGCGGGTCGGAGAGATGGTCGCGGACCGTGCCGAGCAGGACATGGGGGCGCAGGGAGCCGGGCCTGAAGTGCTTGGGGGCCGGCAGCAGCAGGCGGAACGCCACGGCGCAGGCCACCGCGATCGCGCCGATCACGCCGACGGCCACCCGCCAGCCCCACTCCTGTGCGACCCAGCCGGTGATCACCCGGCCGCTCATCCCGCCGACGCTGTTGCCCGCCACGAACAGCCCGATCGCCGTGACCAGCGCCTTCGGCCGGACCTCCTCGGCCAGGTACGCCGTCGCCGAGGCGGGCAGTCCGGCCAGCGCCGCGCCCTGCACCGCCCGCAGCACCACCAGCGTGCCGAGGGAGGGCGCGAAGGGCACCAGCAGGCCGACGCCCACCGCGACCGCCAGCGAGGCCGTCATCACCGAACGGCGACCGAAGCGCTCCGACAGGGCGCTCATCGGCAGCACGAACAGCGCCAGACCGCCGGTCGCGGCCGCCACCGTCCAGCTCGCCTCGCTCGCCGCGACCCCGAACTCCCCGGAGATCAGCGGCAGCAGGGCCTGCGTGGAGTAGAGGAGAGCGAAGGTCGCGACTCCGGCGAGGAAGAGAGCGAAGCTCATCCGGCGGTAGCCGGGGCCGCCGGGCGTCAGACGGGAGTCGGACGCGGAGTCGGAGGAAAGGACGGACGATACGGCGCCCACGGCGGTGGGCGCCCCGGTACTGGCGGGAGACATGCTTCGAAGCTACGTACGGCCCCGCTCATCCGTCCAATGCATGGAATCGCCATAATCGTTCCCATGGTGCATCAGCAAAGCTCACAGCCTCGACTGTCACCATCCAGTGACACAGAAGACATGGCGCTGTTGCTGGCGCCCCGCCTCGCGTACTTCGCCGGCGTCGCCAGGAACGAGCACGTCACCCGGGCCGCACAGGAGATGAACGTCCCGCAGTCCACCCTCTCGCGCGCGATGGCCCGCCTGGAACAGGATCTGGGCGTCGACCTGTTCGCCCGCCACGGCCGTACGGTCTCCCTCACCACCGCCGGCCGCACCTTCCTCGCCTCGGTCGAGCGTGCCCTCGGCGAGGTCGAGCGCGCCGCCGAGGAGGTCCGTGCCGACGCCGACCCGGCCACCGGCAAGGTCGCCTTCGGCTTCCTGCACACCATGGGCGCCGAGACCGTGCCCGGCCTGCTGCACGCCTTCCGCGCCGACCATCCGCGCGTCCGCTTCAGCCTCGTCCAGAACTACGGCGAGGCGATGCTGGAGCGGCTGCGGGCCGGCGAGCTGGACCTGTGTCTGACCTCTCCGGTGCCCGACGCCCCCGACCTCGTCGCCCGCCGCCTGGACGAACAGAAGCTCCGCCTGGTCGTCCCTGCCGACCACCGCCTGGCCGCCCGCAGACGCATCCGTCTGGCCGAGGCGTCCGACGAGACCTTCGTGACCCTGGAGCCCGGCTACGGCCTGCGCCGCATCACCGACGACCTCTGCCGCGAAGCCGGCTTCAAACCCCGTATCGCCTTCGAGGGCGAGGAGGCCGAAACCCTGAGGGGGCTGGTCGCGGCCGGGCTGGGGGTCGCCCTCCTTCCCCCTCCGACGGTCCCGCGCCCGGGCGTGGTGGAACTGACGGTCACGGCCCCCAGGGCGGCCAGAGAGATCGGCGTCGCCTGGCTGGCGGACCGCCCGGACACTCCGCCGGTGGCAGCCTTCAAGAAGTTCCTCCTGTCACGCCGGGGGAACCTCCTGCCCGCCTGACGGGAGGCCGGCCCAGCGGGTGAGCATGCCGACGGCCTCGGCACGGTCGGCGGGGGACAGTTCGGCGATCGCGGTGCTGTGGTTGGCGTCGGGAGCCCACAGGATGCGGGAGTCGTGCGTGCCGGGCCGGAAGGGTTCGGCGACGGAGGGGTCCTGGGCGCCGTTGACGAAGAGCAGACGGCTGCCGTGCCGGCTGACCCAGCGGTCGATGTCCGGCATGGCCTCGTGATCGAAGCGCATCGGGACGTCGCGGGGGACGAACGTGCGGGGCTTGATGGCGTCCGGGTACCGCAGGAGGTCGGACAGGTGGCTGGTGGGGACGTCGAGGTACCCCAGCTGCGTGCCGAGTTGGTAGAAGTACGGGCCGAAGCGCTGCGCGACCGCGTCGGCGTAGACGGACAGGCCCGCGATGTCGTCCAGCCACGCGTACAGCTCGTCGGTGCCGGCGTCCGGGCCGGGTATGGAGGCGGCGTCTGCGGCGGTGTGGCGCTGCCAGAACATGAACGAGGCGCGCAGGACGGCGATTTCGAGAGCCTTGTCGGCGCTGCCGACCAGGCGGAAGGCGGTGTTCTCGGCGGCGGCCCAGGCCTCGTAGCGGGCGACCATCTCGGTGCGGCGCAGCAGGGCCTGCCGCTGCGCGGTCCGCAGGGCGTCGCGGCACTCGGCGCTGCCCACGCTCTCCAGGAACCGCACATACGCGGTGTTGTCACGGTCGTCGACGTTGTTCGGGGCGGAGTAGGCCACGGTGCCGTCCACGTCGTGGGGGTGGAAACGGCGGTGGTAGACGCTGGTCATGCCGCCCTTGCTGCCGCCGGTGGAGATCCACGCCCCGCGGTACAGCCCGCGGAAGAGGCGGACGACGCGGTGGTGGTCGTCGGCGGCCTGGCGGATGGTCAGCAGGGAGTAGTCGTCTGTCGCCGGCCGCGAGGTGCCGAAGAAGCGGTGCTCGACCTGGAGCTGGTTGCCGCCCAGCAGCACGGTCGGCTCGGCCCGCCGGGGCGTGAGTACCGCCTCGTAGCCCGTGGTGAACAGGACGGTGGGGCGGTCGACGGAGGTGTGGAGCAGGGTGAGGCGCTGCTCGAAGGTCCCGGCCGCGGGGTTCGTGTGGTCGGCCGGCTGGCGCAGGCCGAGGACGAAGAAGCGGTACCCGGGCTCGGCTCCCGGTCGTTCCTCGATCACCCGCAGCCCCGGCAGGGCCCGCAGGGCCGCCAGGATGTCGTCCTCGCCGAGGCGGGTCCGGGGCGTGGCCGCGGCGGTCGCGGGTGCGGCCGCCGTGAAGGCGAGGCCCGCCGTCATCGCCGCCGAGCTCAGAAGACGCCGTCTCGTCCAGCTGCGCATCGTGATTCCTCCTGGGCCACGGCCGCTGCGACGACACCGGACCCCGGCCCCGCGCAGCGGTCTCCTCCTCGACTGACTGACGGCATCAGTACAGCCGCCGGGCGCCGCAGAAAGATCCCGCGCCCGGGGGGATCGTCTCCCCCGGGCGGGGGAGACGTGGAAGACCAAGCAGGAAGACGCACAAGACCGAGCAGGGAAAACGCGGGGCACGGTGCGATCGCCCTCCGGACCAGCCTCCGGACCAGCCCCGGGACCCAGTCCCTACCGCCGCAGCGACCGGCCGAACCCGGCGGCCAGCGGCATCCGCAGCCCGATCGGCGGCGGAGCGGCCAGCGCGTCCTCCACGGGCCGGGACACCGCGCACCCGAACAGCGCCCCCATCACGAAGTCCATGGTGAGGGCCAGCACTTCGTCCCGGTGCTGGTGCAGGCCATGACCGTCGGAGTGCACCTCGAACCGGCACACGTCCCGGTTCGCCTTCTTCGCCCGCGCCGCCAGCCGGAACGACAGCTCCGGATCGGTGCGTTCGTCGTTCGTGCCGTGCACGATCAGCACCCGGCGCCCCACCAGTTGCCTGACCGGCTCCTCGGGCGCGGCGACATCCTCCTCCGGCAGCCACGGGGCCAGCGCGACAACGGAGTTGACGGCCTCGTGGCCTCCGGAGCGGAGCGCGGCCCGGCCGCCCATGTCAAGGCCGACCAGGCACACCGGAACGTCCCCGTAGCGTCGTACGATCTCGTCGGCGCCCCACCGGGCATCCGCCGCCAGATGCGCCTCGCCGCCGTTCCAGCCCCGGTAGCGGTAGTGCACGGTGTGGACGGCCAGTCCCTCCTCGCGGCCCGCGCGGGCGAAGCGGCGGCCGAGGGAGCGGACGAAGGGGGTCGCCCGGACGAGGGACGGCCTGCGGGCGGAGACCTCCTCGCCGCCGGGGAGCAGCAGCACCGCTCCGCTCACCGCCGTCGGCTCCGGGCCGACTGCCTTGCCCAGCCCGGCCGTTCGCACCGGAGTCGCTTGCTGTCCCATGACAGAACAGTGTCAGAAGCCACGGTGTACGAAACCCGTCCGTGCGGTCACCGTTACATATCGACGGAAAAGTAAATGCCGACCTACGAGCGCTCTACGCGCGTAGGCGCTAGAGTGCGGCAATGACGAGCCAGACTGCACCGACTGGGACCGTCCCGACGCCTGACCAGATCCGGCGGGCACCCAAGGTTCTGCTGCACGATCATCTCGACGGCGGGCTCCGCCCCGGAACCGTCGTCGAACTCGCCCAAGAGGCCGGCTACTCCCAACTCCCCGACACCGATCCCGACAAGCTGGGCATCTGGTTCCGCGAAGCGGCCGACTCCGGCTCGCTGGAACGCTATCTGGAGACCTTCTCGCACACCGTCGGCGTGATGCAGGCCCGGGAGGCCCTCGTCCGGGTCGCCCGGGAGTGCGCCGAGGACCTCGCCGAGGACGGCGTCGTCTATGCCGAGGTGCGGTACGCGCCCGAGCAGCACCTGGAGGGCGGGCTGCGCCTCGAGGAGGTCGTCGAGGCGGTCAACGAGGGCTTCCGGCAGGGGGAGCGGATCGCCCGGGAGAACGGCCACCGCATCCGGGTCGGCGCCCTGCTGACCGCCATGCGGCATGCGGCCCGAGCCCTGGAGATCGCCGAACTCGCCAACCGCTACCGGGACCTGGGCGTGGTCGGCTTCGACATCGCCGGCGCCGAGGCGGGCTACCCGCCCACCCGGCACCTGGACGCGTTCGAGTACCTCAAGCGCGAGAACAACCACTTCACCATCCACGCCGGCGAGGCCTTCGGGCTGCCGTCCATCTGGCAGGCGCTCCAGTGGTGCGGCGCCGACCGGCTCGGGCACGGGGTGCGGATCATCGACGACATCGAGGTCGGCGAGGACGGCTCGGTGCGGCTCGGACGGTTGGCGTCCTACGTCCGGGACAAGCGCATCCCGTTGGAACTGTGCCCCAGTTCCAACCTCCAGACCGGAGCCGCGTCCTCGTACGCCGAGCATCCGATCGGGCTGCTGCGACGCCTGCACTTCAGGGCGACGATCAACACGGACAACAGGCTGATGTCGCACACCAGCATGAGCCGCGAATGCGAGCATCTCGTCGACGCGTTCGGTTACACACTCGACGACCTCCAGTGGTTCTCCGTCAATGCGATGAAATCAGCGTTCATTCCTTTCGATGAACGACTGGCCATGATCAATGACGTGATCAAGCCCGGATATGCAGAGCTGAAATCCGAATGGCTGTTCCGTCAGACCGCCTCCACCAGCGGTTCTGGCGGTTCGGGGGAGTAGCGTCGGCTCGATCGTGGGTACGGAATGCGGACGGGCTTTCACAAGTCGTCCGCATTTCGGTGTTTGCGGCGGGTGGTCGAGCCTGTTTACGGTCGTGAAACCGCTCAGACCCTTTTTAATTTCCCGTCTCCGTATTCAAGGACGCATTCACCATGAAGCAGTCTGCCGCCAAGACCCTCGGTGTCGCCGCCCTCGGTGCAGTCTTCGCCGCCGTGGGCGCGGGCGCCGCCCACGCGGCCCCGGCCGCCCCGGACGCCACCCAGACGCTGGACACCGTCACCAGGACGCTGCCGGCCGAGAACACCGGCATGGCGCAGCCGGGTGCCGCCGCCGTCCTCACCCGGGGGCAGGACGCCCTCACCCGCGGACAGGACGCCCTCGGTACGGGCATGGCCGCCGCGCAGCCGGCCGTCCAGAACGCGCTGGCCGGGGGGTCGACCGCGCCGGTCCACAGCCGCCTCGGTGGACTGCCGACGCAGGGCCTGCCCACGCACGACCTCCCCACGCGCAGCCTGCCCACGCAGGACCTGCCCACGCACGGCCTGCCGGTGAGCGGGGTCTCGCTGGGCTGACGCCGACTGCCGCGCTACGCCGCTGGGGCGCCCCGGAGCTGTCCGGGAGCGCCCCAGCGGCGTTCCGGTGCACGGACTCACCAGGCGGTGCGCGCCTTGTCCTCGGACGGCAGCAGGATCCACAGGGCTATGTACAGCAGGAACTGCGGGCCGGGCAGCAGGCAGGACACCAGGAAGATGACCCGCATCGTCGTGGCCGAGGTGCCGAAGCGCCGTGCCAGCGCTGCGCACACTCCGCCGAGCATGCGGCCGTGGGTCGGGCGGGCAAGGGCGGTCATGTCGGCTCCTCCGTGGTCGTCGGCTCGCTGACGAGCCTTGGGTTGGGGCCGCCCGTACGGCCGCCCCGACTGTGTTCCACGGTACGGAGACGAACCGGACGAAGCGTCACTCTACGGAGCTATACCGACCCTGGGAATCGTCGGGGTGCGACCCTGAGAGAAGTCCTCGTGGACAGTGACCGGCGCGGTCTCCCGCTGGTCGCGTTCGCCCCGTCGCCGCAGCCAGGCCCGGCCCGCGGGCACCACGGCCAGGTGGGCCAGGATCACGCCCACGGTGTTGAGCAGCAGCGAGTCGACGTCCACGACCCTGCCGGGCACACCCGTCTGCAGCAGGGCGATGCCCGTCGAGATCAGGGCGCCCGTGGCCGCCGTACGGGACAGGGAGGCGAACGGGGAGACGGTGAGCCTGCCGTGCACCATCGGCAGCAGCACGCCCAGCGGCGCCAGCATGGCCAGCCCCTCGCCGAGGGGTCTCGCGGCCTCGGGCCAGCCCAGCGCCAGGTCGGCTCGGATGCCGGCCAGCGGGCGCATGTTGGCGGGCATCACCCAGGGGACGTCCAGGGGCCGCAGCATCAGCCAGGCGACGAGGCCGAGGTGTGCGACCAGGAGGACACCTCCGGTCACACGGATGCGGATCGCGGCGCTGCCGCCGATGGAGCCTTGACGCTGCACGCCCCCGTAGACGCGCCGGTGTGCACGATCGGTTCCGCATTCGTCACGCGGATGCACATGAGGCGTCCGCCACACCGGCCGAAGCCGGCTTCTCAGCCCGCCGCGACCTCGCTGGACGGCGGCGCGGTGCTGCCCGGCCGACTGCGGACGTCGTCGGTGCACTCGTAGCGGAGCAGCGGGCCGGTGCCCGGGCCGCCCAGGATCACCGAGCCGTCGCCCTCGGCCGCCGCCGAGTCGGACAGCGTGCACACGAGCTGGGCGAGGGCGTAGGAGGTGAGCCGCTCCGGGGCGGTGCTCAGCCGCAGCGCGTCCTCCGGGTCCTTCGGGCCCGGCCCGGTCACGCTCATGCCGCCCCGCACGTACGTCGTGTAGCGGGCGGCCTTCTCCGAGGCCGACGGGGACGCGGCGAGCTGGTCCAGCAGGCCCTGCGCCACGATGACCCGGCGCTTGGCGTCGGGTGTGCCGGCCGGGACGCGCACGCTCCGGTCGACGGCCACGAGGGACGAGCCGCACAGCAGGAAGACCTGCACGGGCACCCCTTGCGAGGACTGCGTCGACGCGTCGGGGCCGGACAGCGAGCACGGCACCCGGGAGGGCGCCCCGCCGAAGTCCGTCGGCACCTCGGTGGGCCGGATCCCGCACCCGGCGACCAGCGCGGCGAGGAGGGGCGCCGCCAGCAGGCCGCTCACGGTCCGTGTCCGTACCGTCATGACCCCTCCTTCCCGCAGTCTCTGGTCTCGTTGTCCTTGTCGCCCTCGCCGCTCTCCTCCGTCAGACGTGAGGCGTCCCGCGGCAGCCGCAGTGTGAACACCGCGCCGCCCTCCGGGGAGTTGGCGGCGGTGATCTCACCGCCGTGGATGTGGGCGTTCTCCATGGCGATGGACAGGCCGAGGCCGCTGCCCTCCGAGCGCGGCCGGGAGGCGCTGGCCTTGTAGAAGCGGTCGAAGACGTGCGGCAGGACGTCCTCGGGGATGCCGGGCCCGTGGTCACGCACCGCGATGACCAGATCGTCTCCGTCGATACGCACCGATACCCGCACCGGGGACCCGCCGTGCTTGAGCGCGTTGCCGACCAGGTTGGCCAGTATGACGTCGAGGCGGCGCGGGTCGAGGCGGGCGTGGATACCGCGCTCGGCGTCCAGCTCGACGGCGTCCAGCCAGGCCCGGGCGTCGATGCAGGCGGTGATCTGGTCGGCGAGGTCGACGTCGTCCAGGACCAGCCGGGCGGTGCCCGCGTCGAAGCGGGTGACCTCCATCAGGTTCTCGACCAGGTCGTTCAGCCGCCGTGTCTCGCTGACCACCAGCCGTACGGCCGGTTCGATCATCGGGTCGATGCCCCCGGCCTCGGACTCCAGCTCCTCCTCCAGCACGTCCGTGACGGCGGTGATGGCGGTGAGGGGCGTGCGCAGCTCGTGCGACATGTCGGCGACGAAGCGGCGCGAGGCGTCGTCCCGCGCGGCCATGTCCTCGACCCGTTTCTCCAGCGCCTCGGCCGCGTTGTTGAACGTCCGTGACAGATCGGCGAGTTCATCCGTGCCGGACACCTGGAGCCGGGTGTCCAGTCGGCCCTCGCCGAGCCGCCGGGCGGCCACCCCGAGCCGGTGCACCGGCTTCAGTACGGTCGTGGCGGCGGCCTGCGCGAGCAGCGCCGAGCCGATCAGCGCGAGGCCCGTGGCGATCCCCAGCGACCAGGCCAGCGAGTTGAGGTCCTTGGCCTCCGGCTCCAGCGACTTGGCCATGTAGCCCGTCGGACCGCCGCCGATCAGCCGCGTACCGGCCACCAGATACGGCGTTCCGTGGTCGTCGACCCGCTGCCAGTAAAGGTGGTACGGCGACTTGTTGTCGTCGGTCACCTTCTGCCGCTTGTTCACCGCGGCGCGCAGCGACTCGGGCACGTCCTCCAGCGAGAAGCCGTTGATGCCGCCCGAGGTGCCGTACACCGTCTTGCCGTTCGGGTCCTCGCCGACCAGCAGCACGCTGAACCGCTGGCTGCTGCCGGCCATCTGGCCCGCCGAACGCTGCAGTTCGTCCTGCGAGGGGTGCACGTGCAGCGCACCCGCCCGGTTCTGCATCTCCTGCTGGAAGTCGCGCAGCACCGCGTCCTGGGCGCGGGTGAGCACGGCCTCGCGGTTCAGCCAGTACGCGATGCCCGACACCGACACCGCGGCGGTCAGCGCGACCAGACCGAAGACGACGACCAGCCGCAGCCTGAGGCTGGTGAACCGCAGCCGCGACAGACTTCCCTTGCGCCCCGCGGCCCAGCCGCGCAGCCCCCCTTGCGTGTCGGTCACTGAGGAACGTCCAGGCGGTAGCCGACACCACGGACGGTACGGATCAGGGTCGGGGACGAGGGCACGTCCTCGACCTTGGCGCGCAGCCGCTGCACACAGGCGTCCACCAGGCGCGAGTCGCCGAGGTAGTCGTGCTCCCACACGAGCCGCAGCAACTGCTGCCGGGACAGCGCCTGGCCGGGCCGCCGGCTCAGCTCCAGCAGCAGCCTCAGCTCGGTCGGCGTCAGCTGCAGGTCCTCGCCGTTCTTGGTCACCGTCATCGCGGAGCGGTCGATGACCACGCTGCCGAAAGTCGCCGAGTCGGTGGACTCGCGCTCCCCGCGCCGCAGCACGGCCCGGATCCGGGCGTCCAGCACCCGCCCCTGGACCGGCTTCAGGACGTAGTCGTCGGCCCCGGACTCCAGGCCCACGACCACGTCGATGTCATCACTGCGGGCGGTCAGCAGGATGATCGGCAGCTGGTCGGTGCGCCGGATGCGCCGGCACACCTCGAACCCGTCGATGCCGGGCAGCATCACGTCCAGCACGATCAGATCCGGTCGCTGCTCGCGCAGCAGCTTCAGACCGTCTTCACCGCTGGCAGCGGTGGCCACCCGGTGTCCCTGGCGCGTCAGGGACAGCTCCAGGGCCGTGCGGATGGCGTCGTCGTCCTCGATCAGCAACAGGGAAGGCACGGGCACATTCTGGCCCATGGACGGGCTCTCGTACGACCTGCCGACACAGGTCCTCTTTACCGACACCTCCTGTGCGCGCTCTGTGACGTTCCTGGGCCGGACCCCTGTGACAGGTCTGTGACAGTCGGCGGACACGGCGATGAAGGTCGCTCGGCAAGCTTTTCGGCACAGGCAAGGAACATCTGCCTGGCAAGCCGGACACCGGAAATCCACGACGGGGAGCGCGAGATGAACACGCTGCACAGCATCAGCACCAGCGCAGTGGTCACGCGTCTGCACGACGTGCACCGGGGTTCCGAGAAGTCCGGCGCCGTGAGCGGGCGGGGGTGCGCTCGCGGCGCCGGGCGTCAGCACACCGGTTTCATGACGGTGGTTGACGCGTACACGGGGGAGTCCGCGGCGGCAGCCGCTACGGACGGGGTCGGGGGATCCACGTACAGGGAGGACTCGGGGGAGCGTCGTTCGCTGACCGAGGCGGAGTTCACCGCCTACGTCCAGGAGCGCCGCGCCTCCCTGTACGCCACCGCCTACCACCTGACCGGCGACCGCTTCGAGGCCGAGGACCTGCTGCAGAGCGCGCTGTTCTCGACGTACCGGGCGTGGGACCGGATCAGCGACAAGGCGGCGGTCGGCGGCTACCTGCGCCGCACCATGACCAACCTGCACATCAGCGCCTGGCGGCGCCGCAAGCTCAACGAGTACCCGACCGAGGAACTGCCGGAGACGCCCGGCGAGACGGACGCGATGCGCGGCACCGAGCTGCGCGCGGTCCTGTGGCAGGCGCTGGCCCGGCTGCCCGAACTCCAGCGCACCATGCTGGTCCTGCGCTACTACGAGGGCCGCACGGACCCGGAGATCGCGGAGATCCTCGACATCAGTGTCGGCACGGTGAAGTCCAGCATCTGGCGCTCGCTGCGCCGGCTGCGCGAGGACGAGGTCCTCAGCTTCGGCCGTGACGAGGAGAACGCCTTCGGCGAGCTGGTCGCCTGAAGGTTCGGGGGGAGCAACGGGGGATAACGGGGGACCACTGGGGGGTGGGCCCACGGGGGAAACACGGGGGAGCACCAAGGAGCGGGACTGGAGGGCCGGGGGGTCCGTCCAGTCCCGCTCTGCGTGTTCCGTGTGTCCGGGCGGCCCCGTGAGCGGTTACGCCGGCGTCTGCTGGCGTGTCTGCCGCCCTGCCGCGGCCGACGCCAGCCGGCCCAGCGCCTCGTCCCGGTCGCAGGGGTGAGCGCCCAGGGAGACCTGGCGGGACACGATCGAGCGCTCGGCGCGCATCAGCCGCCAGCCGCGGCGCAGCAGGAACGGCACCGACTTGCGGCCCTCCTTCAGGTCCCGCAGGAAGCGCCGCCGGAAGGTGGTGACCGGGCCGCGGGTCAGGCACAGCGCGTCCGCGAGGACGCCCAGTTCACGGCAGCGCTCGACGATCTCCGCGGCGAAGATGCCCTCCGCGATGAACAGCGGGGTACGGCCGATGTGCAGCGCCTCCTCGCCGGTACGGGCGCTCAGCGCGATGTCGTACACCGGCACCGGCGCCGAACCCGAGGCGCACAGCCGCACGATGGCCTCGACCGCGACGTCCGCGTCCCACGACTCCGGGTGGTCCCAGTCGATGTCCGAACTCCCGTCCACCAGGGGCAGTGTCGGGTCGGCGCCCTCTTTGTAGAAGTCGTCGAGGCGCAGCACAGGGAGCCCGGAACGGGCGGCGACGAGTGACTTGCCCGAGCCAGAGGGGCCGCACAGCAGCACAACACGGGCGGGGGACGGGGGATGAATGCTCACGGAACACCAGTTTGACGCATGAGGGCCCGCCTGCCGACCCCGCGGGTCGGCTTTTGAGCGTGACTCACACCTCAACTACCCTTCGTGTCGACATCATTACTCTGCGCATCAGAAGGTGGCACCAGAGATGGCCCGACACACCTCCCCCCACACCACCCGACGCGCCCTGGTGGCCCTGGCGACCGCCGGAGTGGCCCTGGGTGCGGGCGCGACGACCGCATCCGCCGACAACGCGCTGGTCGGGGTGTCCTCCGGCTCGCTCGGCCACATCGCCCCGGAGGGCGGGCAGGCCCTCTCCGGCGAGGTCCACCGGGCCGCCGACCCGGTCGCGGGCCTCGGGTCCCACGCCCTCGCTCGTCCCGCTGCCCGTCCTGCTGTCCGTCCCGCGGACGGCGACGCCCCGCTCTCCGGCCTGACCGGCCCGATCGCCCAGGCCAGTTGGCTCGGAGCCATCCCGGCACTGGAGGGGGTCGGAGGGGTGCTGGGCGGCGGCGCGGGCTGACGGCGCACGAGAGAGCCGCGTCTTCCCCGGACGGAGGGAGGACGCGGCTCTCGGCTTTGGGGGCGGGCTCGCTGCGGTGGGTGTCCCGCTCAGTACGACGAGCCGGACGCGCCCAGCGAACCCGTCGGGTGCCAGACCGTCTTCGTCTCCAGGAAGGCGGTCAGACGGTCGATGCCGGGCGTCCGCGCGTAATCCACAGCCTGTGGACGAAGAACCCGCTTCAGGTTGTCCGCCGCCGCGATCTCCAGCTCCTTCGCCAGTACGTCGTCGGCGCCGGCGAGGTCGATCGCGTTGACGTCCTGGTGTGCGGCGAGCGGCGTCGCGATCTCCGCCGTACGGCCGGAGAGGACGTTGACGACACCGCCGGGGACGTCGGACGTGGCCAGGACCTCGCCCAGGGACAGCGCAGGGAGCGGGGACTTCTCGCTCGCGACCACGACGGCCGTGTTGCCGGTCGCGATGACCGGGGCGAGCACCGAGACCAGGCCGAGGAAGGACGACTCCTGCGGCGCCAGGACGGCGACCACGCCGGTCGGCTCCGGGGAGGAGAGGTTGAAGTACGGGCCCGCGACCGGGTTCGCACCGCCGGTCACCTGGGCGATCTTGTCGGTCCAGCCCGCGTACCAGACCCAGCGGTCGATCGTGGCGTCCACGACCGCGGCCGCCTTCGACCTGGCCAGGCCCTCCGCGTCCGCGACCTCCCGGACGAACTGCTCCCTGCGGCCCTCCAGCATCTCGGCGACGCGGTAGAGGATCTGGCCCCGGTTGTACGCCGTCGCGCCGGCCCAGCCGCCGAACGCCTTGCGCGCGGCCACGACCGCGTCACGGGCGTCCTTGCGGGAGGACTGGGGAGCGTTGGCCAGCCACTTGCCCTTCGAGTCGGTCACCTCGTACACCCGGCCGCTCTCGGAACGCGGGAACTTCCCGCCGACGTACAGCTTGTAGGTCTTGAAGACCGACAGTCGCGGTTCGGTCTTTTCGGTCTTCTCAGACATCGAGGTACGCCTCCAGGCCGTGGCGGCCGCCCTCGCGGCCGAAGCCCGACTCCTTGTAGCCGCCGAACGGCGAGGTCGGATCGAACTTGTTGAACGTGTTGGACCAGACGACGCCGGCGCGCAGCTTGTTCGCGACGGCCAGGATCCGGGAGCCCTTCTCGGTCCAGATGCCCGCCGAGAGGCCGTACTGCGTGTTGTTGGCCTTGGCGACGGCCTCGTCCGGCGTACGGAAGGTGAGGACCGACAGCACCGGGCCGAAGATCTCGTCGCGGGCGATGGTGTGCGCCTGGGTGACGTTCGTGAAGAGCGTCGGGGCGAACCAGTAGCCGGAGGAGGGCAGTTCGCAGGCCGGGGACCAGCGCTCGGCGCCCTCCGCCTCGCCCTGCTCGGCGAGCGCGGTGATCCGGGCCAGCTGCTCGGCCGAGTTGATCGCGCCGATGTCGGTGTTCTTGTCCAGCGGGTCGCCGAGGCGCAGGGTGGACAGGCGGCGCTTGAGGGAGTCCAGCAGCTCGTCCTGGATCGACTCCTGGACCAGGAGGCGGCTGCCCGCGCAGCAGACCTGGCCCTGGTTGAAGAAGATGCCGCTGACGATGCCCTCGACGGCCTGGTCGATCGGGGCGTCGTCGAAGACGATGTTGGCGCCCTTGCCGCCCAGTTCGAGGGTGAGCTTCTTGCGGGTGCCGGCGACCGTGCGGGCGATCTCCTTGCCGACCGCCGTCGACCCCGTGAAGGCGACCTTGTTGACGTCCGGGTGCGCGACGAGCGCGGCGCCCGTGTCGCCGTAGCCCGGAAGGATGTTGACGACACCCTTGGGCAGGCCCGCCTGGCGGCAGATGTCCGCGAAGAACAGGGCGGAGAGCGGGGTCGTCTCGGCGGGCTTCAGGACGACCGTGTTGCCGGTCGCCAGGGCCGGGGCGATCTTCCACGCCAGCATCAGCAGCGGGAAGTTCCACGGGATGACCTGGCCGGCCACGCCCAGCGGGCGCGGATCGGCGCCGTAGCCCGCGTGGTCGAGCTTGTCGGCCCAGCCCGCGTAGTAGAAGAAGTGCGCCGCGACCAGCGGGAGGTCCGCGTCGCGGGTCTCCTTGATCGGCTTGCCGTTGTCCAGCGTCTCCAGGACGGCCAGCTCGCGGCTGCGCTCCTGGATGATGCGGGCGATGCGGAACAGGTACTTGGCGCGCTCGGAGCCGGGCAGCGCCGACCACTTCTCGAAGGCCTTGCGGGCGGCCTTCACGGCGCGCTCGACGTCCTCGGCGCCCGCCTGGGCGACCTCGGACAGCACTTCCTCGGTGCTCGGGGAGACCGTCTTGAAGACCTTGCCGTCGGCCGCCTCCACGAACTCGCCGTCGATGAACAGGCCGTAGGAGGGGGCGATGTCGACGACCGCGCGGGACTCCGGCGCCGGTGCGTACTCGAATGCGGATGCCATGGTGATCAGTCCACCGTCACGTAGTCGGGGCCGGAGTAGCGGCCGGTGGCCAGCTTCTGACGCTGCATCAGCAGGTCGTTCAGGAGCGAGGAGGCGCCGAAGCGGAACCAGTGGTTGTCCAGCCAGTCCTCGCCCGCGGTCTCGTTGACCAGGACCAGGAACTTGATCGCGTCCTTGGTGGTGCGGATGCCGCCGGCGGGCTTCACGCCGACCTGGGCGCCGGTCTGGGCACGGAAGTCGCGCACCGCCTCCAGCATCAGCAGGGTGTTGGCGGGCGTCGCGTTGACGGCGACCTTGCCGGTGGACGTCTTGATGAAGTCCGCGCCCGCCAGCATGCCCAGCCAGCTCGCCCGGCGGATGTTGTCGTACGTCGACAGCTCGCCGGTCTCGAAGATGACCTTCAGGCGGGCGCTGGTCCCGCAGGTCTCCTTCACGGCGACGATCTCGTCGTACACCTTCAGGTACTTGCCCGCGAGGAACGCGCCCCGGTCGATGACCATGTCGATCTCGTCCGCGCCCGCGGCGACGGCGTCGCGCACGTCGGCCAGCTTCACGTCGAGGGCGGCACGCCCGGCCGGGAAGGCGGTGGCGACCGAGGCGACCTTGACGCCGGAGCCGGCGACGGCCTCCTTGGCGACGGCCACCATGTCGGGATAGACGCAGACCGCGGCCGTGGCGGGGGTCGTACGGTCCGTCGGGTCGGGGTGGACCGCCTTGGCGCCGAGCGCCCGGACCTTGCCCGGGGTGTCCGCGCCTTCCAGCGTCGTCAGGTCGACCATCGAGATGGCGAGGTCGATGGCGTACGCCTTCGCGGTGGTCTTGATGGAACGGGTGCCGAGAGACGCGGCGCGCGCCTCCAGGCCGACCGTATCGACGCCGGGCAGCCCGTGGAGGAAGCTGCGCAGCGTGCTGTCGGACGCGGCGACGTCAGCGAGAGCGTGTGCTGTGGGTGCAGTGGGCATGGTCACCAGACGAGCATATCTACGCGCGTAGCGGATGTATAGCCCCGGGTGCTCATCACCTCGCTGTTGATCACGGATGAGCGCAGGTGTCGGGGCCCATGGGGCGGTTTCGGCCGCGTCGGGCAGAATCGGGACCATGACGACCCCGGACCGCCAGCCTTCCGCGCCGCAGCCTCCTGTTGCCACCGCCAAGGACCTGATCTACCGCTCACCCCTGGCACTGGTGGCCGGTGTGCTCCTGCTCGTGCTGGCCGGCTGGCTGGGCTTCGACGCGCTGGCCAAGGGCCACGGGCGGACCCCCTGGCTCGCGCTCGCCTCGCTGATCCTGATCGTCCCGCTGGTGATCGCCTTCACCCTGCGGCCCGCGGTCTTCGCGGGCGAGGACCGGCTGCGGGTGCGCAACCCGTTCCGGGTGATCACCCTGCCCTGGGGCGAGGTCGCCTCGCTGCGCTCCGGCTACACCAACGAGGTCGTCGCCAATTCCGGCGCCAAGTTCCAGCTGTGGGCCATCCCCGTCTCGCTGCGCGACCGCAAGAAGGCCGCCCGACGGCAGACCCGGGCGGAGAAGGGGGCCCAGGGCGGCGGCCGGTCCGGGGGCTTCGGGCTCGGCGGGTTCGGCGGCCTCGGCTCCCTGGGCGGCGGCGACGGCCCGACCCGCGCGGAGACCGACCGGATCATGGACGACCTGCGGCAGATGCAGGACCGACGGGGGAAGGCCAAGTCGGCTCAGGGGGAGGTCGCCGTGCGCTGGTCCTACGAGGTGATCGCACCCGCGGTCGCCGGTGCGGTCCTGTTCGTGGTTCTGCTGGCCACCGGCTGAGAGTCCGGACCGCGGCGCCGGTGAGGCCGGGTTCGGGTGGCACCCCACGGCCTCCGCGAACGAAAAGGGGTGCCCCCGGGCGGGGGCACCCCTGTGGTGCGTGTACGGCTCAGATGCCGGCCGCCGCCGACAGGTCCCGCTTGATCGCCTCGAGCAGCTCGGTGGCCCGCGCGCGGGCCGCGGGCAGCTCGGCGTGCGCGGCGACCGGGACGACGACCTCCAGGTAGCACTTCAGCTTGGGCTCGGTGCCGCTGGGGCGGACGATGACGCGGGCACCGTCGAGCGTGTAGCGCAGGCCGTCGGTCGGCGGGAGCGTGTCCGTGCCCTGCGTCAGGTCCTCGGCGCGGACCACCGACAGGCCCGCCAGCTCCGTCGGGGGCTGTTCGCGCAGGCGGCGCATCGCGTCCGAGATCACGGAGAGGTCCTGGACGCGGACCGACAGCTGGTCGGTGGCGTGCAGGCCGTGCTCCACGGCCAGGTCGTCGAGGAGGTCGAGGAGCGTGCGGCCCCCCACGGCGGAGTCGCTCCTGGACTCAGCCTTGAGCACGGACGCCAGCTCGGTGATCAGGAGCGCGGCGGTGATGCCGTCCTTGTCCCGCACGCCCTCCGGGTCCACGCAGTAGCCGAGGGCCTCCTCGTAGCCGTAGCGCAGGCCGTCCACACGGGCGATCCACTTGAAGCCTGTGAGGGTCTCCTCGTACGGCAGACCCGCCTTTTCGGCGATACGGCCGAGGAGGGAGGAGGAGACGATGGACTCGGCGAAGGTGCCCTGCGCGCCGCGCCGGACCAGGTGGGCGGCGAGCAGCGCGCCCACCTCGTCGCCGCGCAGCATGCGCCAGTCGGCCCCGGCCCTGACGGCCACCGCGCAGCGGTCGGCGTCCGGGTCGTTGGCGATGACGAGGTCCGGGTCGCTCACGCGGGCCTGCGCGAACGCCAGGTCCATGGCGCCCGGCTCCTCCGGGTTCGGGAAGGCGACCGTCGGGAAGTCCGGGTCCGGGTCGGCCTGCTCGGCGACCAGCACCGGCTCCGGGAAGCCGGCGCGGGCGAACGCGGCCAGCAGGACGTCGCGGCCCACTCCGTGCATCGCCGTGTAGACCGTACGGGCGGTGCGCGGGGAGCCCGCGGCCAGGACCTCGTCGGTACGGGCCAGATAGGCGTCCAGGACCGCGTCGTCCAGGGTCTCCCAGCCGGTGTCCGGACGGGGTACGTCGTTCAGCGAGACGATCGCGTCGATCTCGGCGGCGATCTCCGCGTCCGCGGGCGGGACGATCTGGGAGCCGTCGCCGAGGTAGACCTTGTAGCCGTTGTCCCGCGGCGGGTTGTGGCTGGCGGTGACCTCCACGCCCGCGACCGCGCCCAGGTGCCTTATCGCGAAGGCCAGGACGGGGGTGGGCAGGGGGCGGGGGAGGACGGCCGCGCGCAGGCCGGCGCCGGTCATGACGGCGGCGGTGTCCCGGGCGAAGTCGGCGGACTTGTGGCGGGCGTCGTAGCCGATGACGACGAGCCCGGCGGTGTCGTCCCCGTGCGGGGTCCCGTTCTTCTTCAGGTACGCGGCGAGGCCCGCGGCGGCGCGGATCACGACGCTGCGGTTCATGCGCATCGGTCCTGCGCCGAGTTCGCCCCGCAGGCCGGCGGTGCCGAACTGGAGGGTGCCACTGAAGCGGGCGGAGAGTTCAGCGACGTCCCCGGCCTCGATCAGCTTGGCCAGTTCGTCGCGGGTCTCCGGGTCCGGGTCCTCGGCGAGCCATGCGTTGGCCCTGGCGATGAGATCGTCGTGCACCTTGGGATCAACCTCTCCTGTGTTTACCTGGTCCCCTGGGGGCTCCACCCCCAGACCCCCGTTTGCCCACCCGTCCACCCGTCTCACTCGGCTGGAAAGCAGACGGATGGGCTCCGGCGTCTACAGCTTGCCCAGAACCTGGCCGAGCAGCTCGCCCATCCGTGCCGCCGAGTCGCGGCCCGCCTGGAGGACCTCCTCGTGGTTCAGGGGCTCGCCGGTCATGCCCGCTGCGAGGTTGGTGACCAGGGAGATGCCCAGCACCTCGGCGCCCGCCTCACGCGCGGCGATCGCCTCGAGGACCGTGGACATGCCGACCAGGTCCGCGCCGATGACACGGGCCATGCGGATCTCGGCCGGGGTCTCGTAGTGCGGGCCGGGGAACTGCGCGTAGACGCCCTCCTCCAGGGAGGGGTCGATCTCCTTGCACAGGGCGCGCAGGCGCGGGGAGTAGAGGTCCGTCAGGTCGACGAAGTTGGCGCCGACGATCGGGGAGGTGGCCGTCAGGTTGATGTGGTCGCTGATCAGCACGGGCTGGCCGGGGCGCATGCCCTCGCGCAGGCCACCGCAGCCGTTGGTCAGCACGATGGTCTTGCAGCCGGCGGCGACGGCGGTGCGGACGCCGTGCGCGACGGCGGCGACACCGCGGCCCTCGTAGTAGTGCGTACGGCCGAGGAAGACCAGCGCACGCTTGTCACCGAAGGTGTACGAGCGGATCTTGCCGCCGTGCCCCTCGACGGCCGGCGGCGGGAAGCCGGGCAGCTCGGTGACCTGGAACTCGGCGTCGGGAGCCCCCAGGGCGTCGACGGCCGGAGCCCAGCCGGAGCCCATCACGAGGGCGACGTCGTGGGTCTCGGCGCCCGTGAGTTCGCGCAGGCGCGCGGCGGCCGCGCCGGCGGCGGCGTAGGGGTCGCCCTGGATGTCGTCCGGAAGAAGAGATGCGTTCACGCCGACGAGGGTAGCCGGTCTTCGCCTACGCGCGTAGATGACAGAGCCCACGGGAATGCGATCGTTGTCTTGTCGTTTTCCACGAAGGAGGGGCAAACCCGCAGGAAGAGCCCTCCGTCGCGCCTCAGCAGGGGCGCTTGCGCAGCTCCATCACATAGTCGTGCGGTGCTCCCGCCGACTCCGCGGCGTCGGCGACCTCGCCCAGGTAGCGGGCCGAGGGCAGGCCGCCCTCGTAGGCGTTGAGGACGTAGGCCCACGCCGGCTCCTCGCCGTCCAGGGTGTGCACGCGGACCCGGACGCGCCGGTAGATGCCGAGGCCCACGCCCTCCCAGCGGTCGAGCGACTCCTCGTCCATGGGTGCGATGTCGTACAGGCCCACGAAGACCTGGGCGCCGGGCTCCTCGACGATCGTCGCCAGCGCGCCCTCCCAGCCCAGCTGCTCGCCGCCGAAGGTCAGCCGCCAGCCGTTCAGCCAGCCGATGGCGCGCAGCGGGGAGTGCGGGGCGCGGCGGGACATCAGCCGCGCTTCGAGGTTGCTTGCGTACGCGGCATAGAGCGACATGAGGAGAGGGTACGGCAGGGAAAACTCCCGCCCCTCGCGTCCCGGAGGCCGCGGCTCGGCGGCCCCCGGGCAGTGGCACCTTGAAGCGTGCGGGACAATGGGGTACGTGACTCGGATCGTGATCATCGGTGGCGGACCCGGCGGATACGAGGCGGCGCTGACGGCCGCCCAGCTCGGTGCGGAGGTGACCGTCGTCGACTGCGACGGTCTGGGCGGAGCGTCGGTGCTGACCGACTGCGTGCCGTCGAAGACCCTTATCGCGACGGCCGAGGTGATGACCACCTTCGACTCCTCCTACGAGGAGCTGGGCATCATCGTCGCCGACGACACCCCGCCCCTGGAGCAGGCTGCCCGGGTGGTCGGCGTGGACCTCGGCAAGGTCAACCGGCGTGTGAAGCGCCTCGCGCTCGCCCAGTCCCACGACATCACCGCGTCCGTGACGCGGGCCGGCGCCCGCGTCCTGCGCGGCCGCGGGCGGCTGGACGGCATGCAGGCCCTCGACGGTTCCCGCAAGGTCGTCGTCACCGCCGCCGACGGCACCGAGGAGACCCTCGAAGCCGACGCCGTCCTCATCGCCACCGGCGGTCACCCGCGCGAGCTGTCCGACGCCCAGCCCGACGGTGAGCGCATCCTCAACTGGACCCAGGTCTACGACCTCACCGAGCTGCCCGACGAGCTGATCGTGGTCGGTTCGGGTGTGACCGGTGCCGAGTTCGCCGGTGCCTACCAGGCGCTCGGGTCCAAGGTGACCCTGGTGTCCTCGCGCGATCGCGTGCTGCCCGGGGAGGACCCGGACGCCGCCGCCGTCCTGGAGGACGTCTTCCGCCGCCGCGGCATGAACGTCATGGCCCGCTCCCGCGCGCAGTCCGCCAAGCGCGTCGGCGACCGGGTCGAGGTCACCCTCGCCGACGGCCGGGTGATCACCGGGACCCACTGCCTCATGGCCGTCGGCGCGATCCCCAACAGCGCGGGGCTGGGTCTGGAGGAGGCGGGTGTGAAGCTGCGCGACTCCGGCCACATCTGGACCGACAAGGTCTCGCGGACGACCGCTCCGGGCGTCTACGCCGCCGGTGACGTGACCGGTGTCTTCGCCCTCGCGTCCGTCGCCGCCATGCAGGGACGTATCGCCATGTACCACTTCCTCGGCGACGCGGTGGCCCCGCTGAACCTCAAGACGGTCTCCTCGAACGTCTTCACCGACCCCGAGATCGCCACCGTCGGCTACACCCAGGCCGACATCGACTCCGGCAAGATCGAGGCCCGGGCCGTCAAGCTCCCCCTCCTGCGCAACCCGCGCGCCAAGATGCAGGGCATCCGGGACGGCTTCGTGAAGATCTTCTGCCGGCCGGGCACCGGGATCGTCGTCGGCGGTGTCGTCGTCGCGCCCCGCGCCTCGGAACTGATCCACCCCATCTCGATCGCCGTCGACAACAATCTGACGGTCGAACAGATCGCGAACGCCTTCACCGTGTACCCGTCCCTTTCGGGGTCGATCGCGGAGGTGGCACGGCAGCTGCACACGCGCAAGGCGAGCGGCGAGGCCTGACGGGCGGGCCCGACTTCCCCCTGGTCACGGGGAGTTGTCGAGCATGCGTGCGGCATAGGCGGGAAGGGTAGGTCCTATACCACTTCCCGCCCTGCCGTGCGAACAACTTCTGTTATTCGGCGCAAACTGCTGAAAGCAGACGGTCGTTGGGGTTACTGTCAGTTTCGTGTTCGCTGCAGAACGTCGCCAATTGATCCTCGAAATGGTGCGAGCGAATGGGGCCGTGTCGCTCCGTGAACTCGCCCGCGTCGTCCAGACCTCCGAAGTGACCGTACGGCGGGACGTGCGCGCACTGGAGGCAGAAGGACTCCTCGACCGCCGGCACGGCGGTGCGGTACTGCCGGGCGGGTTCACGCGGGAGTCCGGCTTTCCGCAGAAGTCCCATCTCGCGACCGCGGAGAAGACGGCCATCGCCGACCTCGCCGCGGGACTCGTCGAAGAGGGCGAGGCCATCGTGGTCGGCGCCGGTACGACCACGCAGGAGCTGGCCCGCCGGCTCGCCCGCGTGCCCGGGCTGACCGTCGTCACCAACTCCCTCCTCGTCGCCCAGGCGCTGGCCCATGCCAACCGGGTGGAGGTCGTGATGACCGGCGGCACCCTGCGCGGGTCCAACTACGCCCTCGTCGGCTCCGGCGCTGAGCAGTCCCTCCAGGGGCTGCGGGTGTCGAAGGCGTTCCTCTCGGGGAGCGGCCTGACCGCGGAGCGCGGGCTGTCCACGTCCAACATGCTCTCGGCGTCCGTCGACCGCGCGCTCGTGCAGGCCGCCGCGGAGGTCGTGGTCCTCGCCGACCACACCAAGCTGGGCACGGACACCATGTTCCAGACCGTGCCGACCGACGTCATCACCCGGCTGGTCACCGACGAGCCGCCCCCGCACGACGACCGTGCCGCCACGGAGCTGCAGGCCCTCGCCGATCAGGGTGTCCAGATCGGTGTGGCCGGGGCGAGTGGGGGCCCGGGGGGTGAGCAGGGGCCTGCGGCGCGCCAGCGGGCCCTTCCCGGGCCTCGGCGCGGGGTTCCCGGCGGGGGACTGCGGGGGATGCTGGGAGAGCAGTCGGCCGCGGCTGAACGGGGTCGGGTGGCTGACCTTCGCAGGCGCTGAGGGCCTGTCCGCCGCAGGGCTCACGACGGGCGGGCGGGATCCGCTTCGTTGTGGCTGGTCGCGCTCCCGCGGCGGAGGCTGCATATCAAACACAGCCCCGCGCCCCTGAGGTCCGCTGCCCGCAGGGACGCGAAAGGGAACGCCCGGCAGACATGTCGTCCACCGGGCGTCACTCGGACTGCTGCTGTCAGTCCTTGATCTCGCAGATCGCCGCGCCGGACGTGACCGATGCGCCGACCTCGAAGTTCAGGCCCTTGATGGTGCCCGCCTTGTGGGCGTTGAGGGGCTGTTCCATCTTCATGGCCTCCAGGACCACGACGAGGTCGCCTTCCTTGACCTCCTGGCCTTCCTCGACGGCGACCTTGACGATCGTGCCCTGCATCGGGGAGGCCAGGGTGTCGCCGGAGGCGACGGGGCCGGACTTCTTGGCTGCCCGGCGCTTGGGCTTGGCGCCGGCGGCCAGGCCGGTGCGGGCCAGGGACATGCCGAGGGAGGCCGGCAGAGAGACCTCCAGGCGCTTGCCGCCGACCTCGACGACGACCGTCTCTCGGCTCGTGTCCTCCTCCCCCTCGGTGTCGGCGGGGGTGGCGAACGGCTTGATCTCGTTGACGAACTCGGTCTCGATCCAGCGGGTGTGGACCGTGAACGCCTCGTCGGAGCCGGTCAGCTCGGGGGCGAAGGCGGGGTCCCTGACGACCGCCCGGTGGAAGGGGATCGCGGTGGCCATGCCCTCGACCTGGAACTCCTCCAGAGCGCGGGCGGCCCGCTGGAGGGCCTCCTCGCGGGTGCGGCCGGTGACGATCAGCTTCGCCAGCAGCGAGTCCCAGGCCGGGCCGATGACCGAGCCGGACTCCACGCCCGCGTCCAGGCGGACACCCGGGCCGGACGGCGCGTCGAAGCGGGTGACGGTGCCGGGGGCGGGCAGGAAGTTGCGACCCGGGTCCTCGCCGTTGATGCGGAACTCGAACGAGTGTCCGCGCAGCGCGGGGTCGTCGTAGCCGAGTTCCTCGCCGTCGGCGATGCGGAACATCTCCCGGACCAGGTCGATCCCGGCGACCTCCTCGGTGACCGGGTGCTCCACCTGGAGGCGGGTGTTGACCTCCAGGAAGGAGATCGTGCCGTCCTGGCCGACGAGGAACTCACAGGTGCCCGCACCCTCGTAGGCGGCCTCCTTCAGGATGGCCTTGGAGGCGCGGTACAGCTCGGCGACCTGCTCCTCGGAGAGGAACGGCGCGGGGGCCTCCTCGACCAGCTTCTGGTGGCGGCGCTGGAGCGAGCAGTCACGGGTGGAGACCACGACCACGTTGCCGTGCTTGTCCGCCAGGCACTGCGTCTCCACGTGACGCGGACGGTCCAGGTAGCGCTCGACGAAGCACTCGCCACGGCCGAACGCGGCGACCGCCTCGCGGACCGCGGACTCGTAGAGCTCCGGGACCTCTTCGAGGGTGCGGGCGACCTTCAGGCCGCGGCCGCCGCCACCGAAGGCCGCCTTGATGGCGATCGGCAGGCCGTGCTGCTCGGCGAAGGCGACGACCTCGTCGGCGCCGGAGACCGGGTCCGGGGTGCCGGCCACCAGGGGGGCGCCGGCGCGCTGGGCGATGTGCCGGGCGGCGACCTTGTCACCCAGGTCCCGGATCGCCTGCGGGGGCGGGCCGATCCAGATCAGACCCGCGTCCAGGACCGCCTGCGCGAATTCGGCGTTCTCCGAGAGGAACCCGTAGCCCGGGTGGACTGCGTCCGCGCCGGACTCGCGCGCGGCGTTCAGCACCTTCTCGATGTCCAGATAACTGGTGGCCGGGGTGTCACCACCCAGGGCGAACGCCTCATCCGCGGCGCGGACATGCAGAGCGTCCCGGTCCGGGTCGGCGTAGACGGCCACGCTCGCGATGCCGGCGTCCCGGCAGGCCCGGGCCACGCGGACAGCGATTTCGCCACGGTTGGCGATGAGCACCTTGCGCACGATTGAGGCTCCCTCCTTGAAACAAGCCGAGTTTAGGGACTGCCGACACGACACATCGACCCGTCCCCAATGGTGAGCTTGCCCACACGGAGCGTGATGCGGGGCTCGCCCGACCCGCGAAAGCCCTTGTCGCACCGCGGTACGCAGGACTCCTCCGGAAAACCCTAGCCCCGTCATGTGGTCAAGGTCTCTGTGAGAGCGTGCTGCGGCCCACTCTGTTTCTTTGTCGAGTCCCTACGAATGGCCCAATGATTCTTTGCCGGTGACCGAACCCTTGTCCCCGGGTTTACCCGTTAGTAGCGTTCGCGATGACTCGAACGTACTTCAGGTAACAGCAGCTCTGCTCGGGCTGAGGTCGAAAGTGGGTGGGGGCCGGTGGTGCGTAGACCGGTGGCGTGGGTCGTGGCGGTCGTTCTCCTGGTCGAGGCGTTCGCGATCGGGGCACTGAACTGGTTCCTCGGAGTGGTCGTGGACCGGCAGAAGATGTCCCTGGCCGGCCTCGACCCGGACGTGATGTCGACGTCCTCGAAGATCGGCGGAGTCGCCTTCGGCTTCTACTTCGCCCTGTGCGCCCTGGTGGCGCTGCTCGTGGCGATACGCAACCGGCCGCCCGCCGGCTTCGGCCGGGTCCTGCTGATCAGCGTCGCGGTGGTGCACGGCCTGCTGGGCGCGTTCACGTGGGGCCTGGTGGGCTGGACGGCGTTCCTGTTCATGGTGGTCGTGCTCGCCCTCGTCGTGCTGCTCCTGATGACGTACGACCATGAGGGCGGTCAGGAGCAGGCCCCCGGCGGCGGTGCCCCGCAGGAGGGCGGTGACCCGAAGGCCGAGGGCGAGCCCGCTCCCGCGGGCGTGGCGGGCGAGCCGCAGAGCCGGACGGGTGAGCCCCAGGACGGGGACGAGGAGCCGCAGGACTCCGTGCCCGCCCAGCTCACTCAGCCGGTGCCCACAACTCCGTGATGCCGACGCCCAGTTCGGCCAGCAGTCGCCGCACCAGGGGCAGGCTGATGCCGATCACGTTGCCGTGGTCGCCGTCGATGCCCTCGATGAACGGTGCCGAGCGGCCGTCCAGGGTGAAGGCTCCGGCGACGTAGAGGGGCTCGCCGGAGGCGACGTACGCGGCGATCTCCTCGTCCGAGGGCTCGCCGAAGCGCACGACGGTGGAGGCGATCCCGGAGACGTACCGCTTGGCCGTCGTGTCCCAGATGCAGTGCCCCGTCTGGAGGGTCCCGGCCCGGCCGCGCATCGACTTCCAGCGGGCAGTGGCCTCCTCGGCGTCCGCGGGCTTGCCGAGCGCCTGCCCGTCCAGCTCCAGCACCGAGTCGCAGCCGATCACCAGGGCGCCCTGCACCTCCGGCCTGGCCGCCACCACGGAGGCCTTGGCCTCGGCGAGGGCGAGCGCCAGCTCGGCCGGGGTGGGCGCGGTGACGGCGTCCTCGTCGACCCCGCTCACGATCACCTCGGGCGCGAGGCCGGCCTGGCGCAGGAGGCCCAGGCGGGCGGGGGACTGGGAGGCGAGCACGAGGCGTCTGCGGGGCTTAGCAGTCATGCGGTCAGGTTAGCCGTGTCACTGCGCTACCTCAGGCCGAGGACGATCATCCCGAGAATCATGGCCAGGGCCAGGAGGAGGCCGAGCCGCCGCAGCATCTCCTGCATGTCGCGCATTTCCTTGGGCGGCTCGTTCTCGGGGTCTGACCACAGCATGCTTCCAGCGTGCGGTCTGTCCGGTGCCGGGTGCCTGAGTAGGAGTACTCAAATAGGCACCCGGCGGTGCGGTGGTGTGCCCTCAGCTGGGCCAGTAGGTGCGGGTCCAGGATGCCGGTCCCGGGGGCGGGACGCGCCGGCCCGCGAGGCGGGCCGGGTCTGACCAGGAGTCCCGCGGGCCGGGCGCGCCGGGCGGCGTTGCTGCTGCCGCCGCGGCGCGGGCGCGGACCACCGCCAGGGCGGCGGCCAGCTCCTCCGGGGTGGGGTTGCCTCGTACGACCTTGATGTTCATGACCGCTCCAAAGGTCAGCGGGGCCTAGAGGGGGATGTTGCCGTGCTTCTTCGGAGGCAGGGATTCCCGCTTGGTGCGCAGTTGACGCAGGCCGCGGACGATGTGGGCGCGGGTGTCCGACGGCATGATCACCGCGTCGACGTATCCGCGCTCGGCCGCCACGTACGGGTTGAGGAGCGCGTCCTCGTACTCCTGGATGACCCGGGCGCGGGTCGCCTCGACATCCTCCGCCTCGGCGATCGTGCGGCGGTGCAGGATGTTGACGGCGCCCTGGGCGCCCATGACGGCGATCTGGGCGGTCGGCCAGGCGAGGTTGAGGTCGGCACCCAGGTGCTTGGAGCCCATGACGTCGTAGGCGCCGCCGAAGGCTTTGCGGGTGATGACCGTGATCAGCGGGACGGTCGCCTCCGCGTAGGCGTAGATCAGCTTGGCGCCGCGGCGGATGATGCCGGTGTGCTCCTGGTCGACGCCCGGCAGGAAGCCCGGCACGTCGACGAACGTGAGCACCGGGACGTTGAATGCGTCGCAGGTGCGCACGAAGCGGGCGGCCTTCTCGCTGGCGTCGATGTCCAGGCAGCCGGCGAACTGCATGGGCTGGTTGGCGACGATGCCGACGGGGTGGCCCTCGACCCGGCCGAAGCCGGTGACGATGTTCGGCGCGAACAGCGCCTGCGTCTCGAAGAACTCGGCGTCGTCCAGGACGTGTTCGAGCACGGTGCGGATGTCGTACGGCTGGTTCGCGCTGTCCGGGACCAGGGTGTCCAGCTCCAGGTCCTCGGCGCTGACGGCGAGGTCCGCCTCCTCCGGGAAGGCCGGCGCTTCGCTGAGGTTGTTGGACGGCAGGTACGACAGCAGCTGCTTGACGTACTCGATGGCGTCCTTCTCGTCCCCGGCCATGTGGTGCGCCACGCCGGAGGTGGCGTTGTGGGTGCGGGCGCCGCCCAGCTCCTCGAAGCCGACGTCCTCGCCGGTGACGGTCTTGATGACGTCCGGTCCGGTGATGAACATGTGCGAGGTCTGGTCGACCATGACCGTGAAGTCGGTGATGGCGGGGGAGTACACCGCGCCGCCCGCGCACGGGCCGACGACCAGGCTGATCTGCGGGATCACACCGGAGGCGTGGGTGTTGCGGCGGAAGATCTCGCCGTACGCGCCGAGGGCCATGACGCCCTCCTGGATGCGGGCGCCGCCGGAGTCGTTGATGCCGATGACCGGGCAGCCGGTCTTCAGCGCGAAGTCCATGACCTTGACGATCTTCTGGCCGTAGACCTCGCCGAGCGCGCCGCCGAAGACGGTGAAGTCCTGGGAGAAGACGGCCACGGGGCGTCCGTCGACCGTGCCGTAGCCGGTGACGACGCCGTCTCCGTACGGACGGTTCTTCTCCAGCCCGAAATTGGTGGAGCGGTGGCGGGCGAACTCGTCCAGCTCGACGAAGGAGTCCTCGTCGAGAAGGAGCTCGATGCGCTCACGGGCTGTCAGTTTGCCCTTGGCGTGCTGCTTTTCGACGGCGCGCTCCGAGCCGGCGTGCGTCGCCTCATGGATACGGCGCTGCAGATCCGCGAGCTTGCCCGCGGTCGTGTGAATGTCGATCTCTTCCGGCTCGGACATCGGGATCGCGGCTCCCTGCCTGCTCAAAAGGGGGGATGGTTACTCATCCGTAGAGTAGTGGCGCGCCTCGCTGTCGGCAGTGCGGCGTTTCCCACACCTAGGGTGACTTGCATGACGCCGCACAATGCATCAGACGACAGCCGTTGGTCCGACCTGGACCGCCCGCCCCTGAACGCCGCGGGGTTGCGGCGAGCCCTGGTGCGGGAGGGGGGCCTGTGGTCGGAACTGGACGTGGTCCAGCGCACCGGCTCCACCAACTCCGACCTCGTGGCCCGGGCCGCGGCCGGGAAGGCGGGGGAGGGCGCGGTGCTGGTAGCCGAGGAGCAGACCGCCGGACGCGGGCGCCTGGACCGCCAGTGGAGCGCGCCGCCTCGGTCCGGTCTCTTCTTCTCCGTGCTGCTCACGCCGACCGAGGTGCCGGTGGCCCGGTGGGGCTGGCTGCCGCTGCTCACCGGGGTGGCTGTGGCGACGGGGCTGTCCCGGGCTGCGGGCGTGGACACGGCACTCAAGTGGCCCAACGACCTGCTGGTGTCCGTCGGCGGCCAGGAGCGCAAGGCCGGGGGCATCCTCGCCGAGCGGGCCGGGGACGACGGGGTGGTCGTCGGTGTCGGCATCAACGTCTCCCTGCGGGCCGAGGAACTGCCGGTGCCCCGGGCGGGGTCGCTGGCGCTGGCCGGGGCGGTGAGTACGGACCGGGATCCGCTGCTGCGGGCGGTGCTGCGGTCGCTGGAGGAGTGGTACGGACGCTGGCGGGCTGCGGGGGGTGATCCCGGGGCCAGCGGGCTGCAGGAGACGTATGCGGCGGGGTGCGCGACGCTCGGGCGGGTGGTGCGGGCCGAGTTGCCGGGAGATCGGGCTCTCGTGGGGGAGGCGGTTGCTGTCGACGAGGACGGGCGGCTCGTCATCGCGACGGAGTCGGGTGTGCAGGAGCCGGTGGGGGCGGGCGACATCGTGCATCTGCGGCCTGCGTGACGGTGCCTGCGGCGCCTTTGCGGGTGCGGGGTGTCAGTGGTGCCTGTGCGGGTGGGGTGGGTGTGCCCGGTCGGTGGGTGGGTGCCTGCGGACACCCTCCCGGGCACGTCCCCTTCCCGCCGTGGGCGGAGAACCCGACGGAGTGAGCTGGCGCACACCTGCCGTAGAGTTGAGGCCGGTCGATATCTGACCGTGGCAGATCGGAAGGGCAACAGGCGTGACCGTCGACGACACGGGCTCCGGCGCGGACGCGGACGGCCGGGTGGAACCCCACGCCGCCGAGTCCGGCGAGGACCCGCTCGCGCTGCGTCTGGAACATCTCATCCTGGGCGCTGAGCGGCGCTACACCCCCTTCCAGGCGGCCCGCAGCGCCGGCGTCTCCATGGAGCTGGCGTCGCGGTTCTGGCGGGCCATGGGGTTCGCCGACATCGGGCAGGCCAAGGCGCTCACCGAGGCCGACGTCCTGGCCCTGCGGCGACTGGCCGGTCTCGTCGAGGCGGGGCTGCTCAGCGAGGCCATGGCCGTGCAGGTGGCCCGGTCCACGGGACAGACCACCGCCCGACTGGCCGAATGGCAGATGGATTCCTTCCTGGAGGGGTTGACCGAGCCCCCCGAGCCGGGCATGACCCGCACCGAGGTGACGTACCCGATCGTCGAGCTGCTCCTGCCCGAGCTGGAGGAGTTCCTGGTCTATGTGTGGCGCCGCCAGCTCGCCGCCTCGGCCGGCCGTGTCGTGCAGGCCGCCGACGACGAGGAGATGGTCGACCGGCGGCTCGCCGTCGGCTTCGCCGACCTCGTCGGGTTCACGCGGCTGACCCGGCGGATGGAGGAGGAGGAGCTCGGGGAACTGGTCGAGGCCTTCGAGACCACCGCCGCCGACCTGGTTGCCGCACGTGGCGGGCGGCTGATCAAGACCCTCGGCGACGAGGTGCTGTACGCCGCCGACGATGCGGGTACGGCCGCGGACATCGCCCTGCGCCTGGTCGAGGCGATGGCGAACGACGAGACGATGCCCGAACTGCGGGTGGGTATGGCCTTCGGCACGGTGACCACCCGCATGGGTGATGTCTTCGGTACGACGGTCAACCTGGCTTCGCGGCTGACGTCGATAGCGCCGCGTGACGCCGTCCTGGTGGACAGCGACTTCGCCGAGGAGCTGATCCGCTCCGGTGAGGCGCCCGCCTCGGAGGCGGAGGCGGCCGAGGCCGCGGCCGCCGCGGAGAAGGAGGGCGAGGAGCCGCCGACGTACCGCTTCGCGCTCCAGCCGATGTGGCAGCGCCCGGTCCGCGGGCTCGGCGTGGTCGAGCCGTGGCTGCTCACGCGCCGCGACGGTCAGGACTGAGGGTCAGTTCCGCGCAGCGCCCGGTAGGTCCACGCACAGCCCTATCACCGGTACGCACACCTCGCCGGGCTCGGGTGCGGGCGTGCTGTTGCTCGGGGTCGGCGTCGGGGTGCGGGTGGGCGTGGTTCTCGTGGGCGACGGGCGCGGTGCCGTCGTGGACGCGGTGGTCGTGGGCTGTGGGGCGGCCGTCGGGATGGTGGTCGGGACGGCGGTGCCGCCGGGGAGCGCGGTCGGTGTGGCCGGCGGTGTCGGGGTGGCCGTACCCGTGGTCGCCGGGGCGGGGCTCATTCCGCCCATGACCGAGGTGGCCGAGGGCAGTGGCGTGGCGCGGGCCGCGTGGGTGGCGGACGCGTCGGCCGGGTCGTCGGTGGTGCCGCCCGGATCCAGGCGGGGCTCGGCCTCCGCCGTGCCCGGCGCGCCCACCCCGGACTCCGGGGCGACACGGACGAGGCTGAGGACTCCGGCGGCGAGGGCCAGGCCGCCGGCGGCCAGCAGCACCTTGCGGGGGCGGGGCTTACGGTGGCGGCCGCGGCGGAGGGCGGGCAGGGCTGGTGCCGGTTCTTCCGGTGGGCCGGGCTGACGGTCCGTTGCGGTCGTAGCGGACTGTGCAGGTATCGGTGTCATGAGGTTTCCTCCCCGCCGCGCGCCCCGGGCGCGCCGTGGCGGTGCGCACGCTATGCGCTCCTGTGGGCGGTGTGGGATGAGACGGCCGGGATGTCACTCGAACGGGCGTAGAACAGCGGCGGGGGGCGGCTCTTTCCCGGGGCGGGGTACGGCTGCGATGATCGGGGCGGCAGTGAGTTAACCCGCGTTAACCGGAGGGTGTCATGAGCGAGGAGCGGTTCGGGGAGTTCGTGCTGGTGCGGCGGCACGGGCATGTGGCGGAGCTGGTGCTGGACCGGCCCAAGGCCATGAACGCCGTCTCGACGGAGATGGCCCGTTCCGTCGCGGCCGCGTGCGCGGCGCTCGCCGCCGACCGGGAGGCGCGGGTGGTCGTGGTGACCTCGTCCCACGAGCGGGCGTTCTGTGTGGGGGCCGATCTGAAGGAGCGGAACTCCTTCAGTGATGCGGACCTGGTGCGGCAGCGGCCGGTGGCGCGGGGCGCGTACACCGGGGTGCTGGAGCTGCCGATGCCGACGATCGCGGCGGTGCACGGCTTCGCGCTGGGCGGCGGTTTCGAACTGGCCCTGTCCTGCGATCTGATCGTGGCGGACCGTACGGCGGTGGTGGGGCTGCCGGAGGTGTCCGTCGGCGTGATTCCCGGGGGTGGCGGTACGCAGCTGCTGCCGCGGCGGGTCGGGGCGGCCCGGGCGGCCGAGCTGATCTTCTCGGCGCGGCGGCTGGAGGCGGCGGAGGCTGCCGAGCTGGGGCTGGTGGACCAGTTGGTGGAGGAAGGGCGGGACCGCGAGGAGGCGCTGGCGCTGGGGGCGCGGATCGCCGGGAACTCGCCGGTGGGGTTGCGGGCCGCGAAGCGGGCGCTGCGGTTGGGGCACGGGCTGGATCTGCGGGCCGGGCTGGAGGTCGAGGACGCGGCCTGGCGTTCGGTGGCGTTCTCGGGGGACCGGGCGGAGGGGGTTGCTGCGTTCAACGAGAAGCGGAAGCCGCAGTGGCCGGGGGAGTGAGGCGGCGCGGCTTCCGGTCGGCCGGGGAGGCTCCGCGGTCGACGGGGGGACGGTCCACCTGATCGCCTCACCCATCTCACCATTTGTCGGATTTCCTCCCTAACCTGGAGTGATGGGTGACGACAAGCGGCTCGCCGCTGTGGTGGCGCTGGCTCAGGGGATGGCGGCGGCGCACACCTCGCGGGAGACGTGGCGGGCCGCCGCGCTCGGTGCGTGCCGGGCGCTGGACGGGAGCTTCGCCGCGCTGTCGGTGTGGGAGCGGGAGCTGGGGCGGCTGCGGGTCCTGGTGAACGTGGGGGAGCGCCGCCCGGACGAGGAGGAGTTCCCGGAGGCCGAGGCCTATCCGGTGCACCAGTTCCCGGAGATCACCGAGTTCCTGCACGAGCGGTGGGCGGGCGGCCGCGGGGCGAACGCGTGGGTGGAGACCGCCGAGGGAACGGCGGCCGGTACCCCCGGCTACTTCCACCGGCGTGTCGCCGCCCTGCGCCGCAGGGGCCGCGGCTGCTGCGTGGTCGCCCCCGTCGTGCTGCACGGCAGGGCCTGGGGTGAGCTGTACGTCGCCCGCGCGGTCCGGGCGCCCGTGTTCGACGGGGCGGACGCCGACTTCGCCACCGTGCTGGCCGCCGTCGCCGCCGCCGGGATCGCGCAGACCGAGCGGCTGGAGGAGGCCCGCCGGCTCGCGTTCACCGACGCCCTCACCGGTCTCGCCAACCGCCGTGCCGTGGACGTACGCCTGGAGGAAGCCGTCGAGCGGCACCGCGCGGACGGGGTGGTCGTCAGCCTCGTCGTCTGCGATCTCAACGGGCTCAAGCGGGTCAACGACTCCCTCGGGCATGCCGTGGGTGACCGGTTGCTGGAGCGGTTCGGTTCCGTGCTGTCGTTGTGCGGGGCCATGGTGCCGGGCGCGCTCGTGGCGCGGCTCGGCGGGGACGAGTTCTGTCTGCTGGCGGCGGGGCCGGCCGCCGATGACGTGGTCAAGGCGGCGGACGAACTGTGCTGCCGCGCCGCGGAGTTGGAGCTGGGCGAGGGCGTGGCGTGCGGGGTCGCCTCGACCGAGGATCCGATCGGGCCGGTGCGGGACGCCCGGCGGCTGTTCCGGCTGGCCGACGCCGCGCAGTACCGGGCCAAGGCGATGCGTGCGGACCGGCCGGTGGTGGCGGGCCGGGAAGGGCCGGACGATCCCGTCGTGCGCCTTGCCGACGAGCCGCCGCCCGGACAGGGCGAGCGCGGCGAGCGGCGCCGGTTCCGGGGGCGTCGGCCGTGAGCGGCTGGGCGTGAGGTGAAGCACACGGACGGGTAAGGGGCGCTCCCGGTCCCCACTAGTGACATCAACGCATTCAATGCGTACGCTCCTGAATATGGATATGCACACTGTGGTGGTGGGGACGTCCGGTGTCACCGCGTCCGACGTTCTCGCCGTGGCACGCGGCGGTGCCCGCATCGAGCTGTCGGCGGAGGCGGTGGCGGCCCTCGCCGCGGCCCGGGAGATCGTGGACGCCCTGGCGGCCAAGCCGGAGCCGGTCTACGGCGTCTCCACCGGCTTCGGAGCCCTGGCGACCCGGCACATCAGCCAGGAACTGCGCGCCCAGCTGCAGCGCAACATCGTCCGCTCGCACGCCGCCGGCATGGGCCCGCGGGTCGAGCGCGAAGTCGTACGCGCCCTGATGTTCCTGCGGCTCAAGACCGTCTGCTCCGGGCACACCGGTGTGCGGCCCGAGGTCGCCCAGACCATGGCCGACGTGCTGAACGCCGGGATCACCCCGGTCGTGCACGAGTACGGCTCCCTCGGCTGCTCCGGCGACCTGGCCCCGCTGTCCCACTGCGCCCTCACGCTCATGGGCGAGGGTGACGCGGAAGGGCCCGACGGGGTCGTACGGCCCGCCGGGGAGCTGCTCGCCGAGCACGGGATCCAGCCCGTGGAGCTGCGCGAGAAGGAGGGCCTGGCCCTCCTCAACGGCACCGACGGCATGCTCGGCATGCTGGTCATGGCCCTCGCCGACCTGGACGCCCTGTACAAGTCCGCCGACATCACCGCCGCCCTCAGCATGGAGGCGCTGCTCGGCACGGACCGGGTGCTGGCCCCGGAGCTGCACGCCATCCGCCCGCACCCGGGCCAGGGCGCCTCCGCAGCGAACATGCTCGCCGTGCTCAAGGGCTCCGGGCTCACCGGGCACCACCAGGACGACGCGCCCCGCGTCCAGGACGCCTACTCGGTGCGCTGCGCCCCGCAGGTCGCCGGCGCCGGACGCGACACCCTCTCGCACGCCCGCCTCGTCGCCGAGCGGGAACTCGCCTCCGCCGTCGACAACCCCGTCGTGCTGCCCGACGGCCGGGTCGAGTCCAACGGCAACTTCCACGGCGCCCCCGTGGCCTACGTCCTGGACTTCCTCGCCATCGCGGCCGCCGACCTCGGCTCCATCGCCGAGCGCCGCACCGACCGGCTGCTGGACAAGAACCGCAGCCACGGGCTGCCGCCGTTCCTCGCCGACGACGCGGGTGTCGACTCCGGGCTGATGATCGCCCAGTACACGCAGGCCGCCCTGGTCAGCGAGATGAAGCGGCTCGCCGTACCGGCCTCCGCCGACTCCATCCCGTCCTCCGCGATGCAGGAGGACCACGTGTCCATGGGCTGGTCGGCCGCGCGCAAGCTGCGCACCGCGGTCGACAACCTGACCCGGATCATCGCCGTCGAGCTGTACGCCGCCACCCGCGGCATCGAACTGCGCGAGGGCCTGACCCCGGCCCCCGCCTCGCAGGCCGTGATCGAGGCCGTGCGCGCCGCCGGTGTGCAGGGCCCGGGCCCGGACCGGTTCCTGGCGCCCGACCTGGCCGCCGCCGACGCGTTCGTGCGCGGGGGCCACCTCGTCGCCGCCGTGGAGACGGTCACCGGACCGCTGCAGTAGGGCGGGAGCCTGCGGCACAGCGAAGGGGCCCTGTCGTCGGACAGGGCCCCTCTCACGTCCAGGACGTCACTTCAGCTTGGCGGCCTGGGCCTTGATGACCGGGGCCGAGACCGTGTAGGCCTTCTTGGTCATCATCGCGCCGATGTTGATCGTGGTGTACGTGGCGAGGGTGTTCCCGTGCCGCACGACCTCGGCGTGGAGCGGCAGGGCGCCGTCCTTCCCCGAGTCGTTGGTCGCGGTGAAGGCCACCGACTTGTCACCCGTGCCGGAGGACTTCTCCTCGGCGACCTTGGTGAACTTGCCCTTCTCGCCGTCCTGTTCGCCGGCGAAGCCGCCCGAGCAGGCCTTCACCGCGTCGGAGACCGACTGCAGGCCCTTCTCGGCGCCGTCCCCGTCGTACGACGCCAGGGTGACCACGGTGACGTCCAGGTCCATGGACTCGTTGAGCGCGTCCTCGAACTTGCCGTCGTCCAGGGACGTGGCGTCGTCCGTGGGGGCCTTCTTGTCCTCGGTGGCCATCTGGCTGGTGTTCGCGGCCGGTTCGCCGGGCGCGATGCCGGTCAGGGCCCGGAGCAGCGGGTCGCACTTGGCGTCGGCCGCCTTGACCTTGCTCTTGTCGGGGATGCCGCCCTCGACGGGTCCGACCTTGTAGCCGGGCACCTCGCCCTTGGCGATGATCAGCTTCTTCAGTTCGGCGGCGCTCAGCGTCTTCGCGGCCGGCTTGTCGGCCGAGCCGGCCTTGCCGTTCCCGGAGTCCTTGGAACCTCCGTCGGAACAGCCCGTGACAAGGGCGAGGGACAGCGCGCTCACAGCAGCGGTGGCGCACAGCCGCACGCCCGATGATCTCTTCATGGGCGGACTATGCGTTCTCTGTCAAAGAATCGTCAAGCTCGATTAAAACCCGAGACGTTCCCGGCGTACCGAATACACCACGAATCCGGCGCCCACGGCGAGGAAGAGGCTGCCGCCGACGACGTACGGCGTGGTGTCGAAGCTGCCGGTGTCGGCGAGCGTGGTGGCGTCCGAGGAGTCCGCGGCCGTGGCCTCGCCGAGCGCCTTCGCCTGCTGGGTGACCTGCGTCGCCGAAGCCGCCTGCGTCGTCGTTCTCCCCGGGCTGCTCTGGGACGCGCCTGCGGACGGGACGAACCACAGGGCGCACAGCAGGGTCCCCGCGGCGGTGGCGGTCAGCAACGGGCGGCGAACGGATGACACGGTATATCGATCCCCTTGTGACGCTGGCGAATTGGCCGTGTGGGGCGATGTTAGTGAAAGTCGCGGGTCACAGGAAAGTCACGGGAGGTTTCCGCCGTACGCTCCGGGCATGAGCGATGAAGAGACATCACGTTTTGTACGGCTTCGGGTGGAGCTGGTGCTCGAAGTGCACGACGAGGGCGAGGTGACCAAGGCCGCGCTGCGCCGGCTCGCCGCGGATCCGGAGCTGCCTCAGGAGGAGCGGGCCCAGGCCGAGGGCGCTGTGACGGAAGACACCGCGGAGGCCCTCGCCTATCTCGTGGACCCGTTCGACCTGGTCAGCGAGGTGCCCGGAGTGGAGCTCCAGCAGGCCTCCTGGTCCAGCGAGCGGATCGAGTACGACCCGGATTCGCCGGACTGGGACCTGGACGAGGATGATGGGGCGGACGACGACGAAGACGAGGACGGCATCGGCTGAGCGTCCCGGGGGACTCATGGCCCCGGACGGCAACCGCCGTCCGGGGTTTCGTCGTCTCAGGGGGCGCACGGGCGACTTCCGCACCACCCTGCTCCGGGCGGGCGTGGTGTGACCCACACCTGCGAACTGCGGGAAAGGGGCGAATCGTCCGTAGCGTTGATGGCTCCCCACGGGGACTCGGGGTATTCGCGGATTCGGCAACGATGGAGAAGCGTGTGATGACGGACAGTAAGCGGCGCAAGGGCCTGACGGTCGCGTCCGCACTGCTCGGCGGTGTGCTGGTACTCACCGGGTGTTCCGGCGGTGGCGACACCAAGGCCGCCGACGCCGGCGACACCTCCCAGGCCAAGGCCGACGAGGCGGCCGCCAAGAAGTCGTCCGAGGCCCAGATCACGATCACACCCAAGGACGGCTCCAACAACGCCTCCATCAACAACTCGGCCGCGGTCCGGGTCGCCAAGGGCACGCTCAACGATGTGACGATGACCACGGCCGACGGCAAGCCCGTCGCGGGTGCGCTGTCCGCCGACAAGACCAGCTGGAAGCCCACCGCCCAGCTGGAGCGCTCCACCACCTACAAGGTCGCCGCCGAGGCCAAGGACTCCGCGGGCCTCGTGGCCCACGAGAACGCCTCCTTCACCACGGTCTCCCCGTCCAACAGCTTCATAGGCAACTTCACGCCGGAGGGCGGCTCCACCGTCGGCGTCGGCATGCCCGTGTCGATCAACTTCGACAAGGCGATCACCGACAAGGCCGCCGTCCAGAAGGGCATCACGGTCACCTCCAGCAGCGGTCAGGAGGTCGTGGGCCACTGGTTCAACGCCAACCGCATCGACTTCCGTCCGGAGACGTACTGGACGGAGAACTCCACCGTCACGCTGAAGCTCAACCTCGACGGTGTCCAGGGCGCGAGCGGCGTCTACGGCGTGCAGCAGAAGACGGTCACCTTCCACATCGGCCGCAACCAGGTCTCCTACGTCGACGCCCAGACCAAGCAGATGAAGATCACGGAGGACGGCAAGGTCGTCAAGACCATCCCGATCTCCGCCGGTTCGCCGGAGAACAAGACGTACCAGGGCATCATGGTGATGTCCGAGAAGTTCAAGCAGACGCGCATGAACGGTGCGACCGTCGGCTTCACCGACGACGACGGCAAGGGCGAGTACGACATCAAGGACGTGCCGCACGCCATCCGTCTCACCAACTCCGGCACCTTCCTGCACGGCAACTACTGGGGCGCGAAGTCCATCTTCGGCAGCGTGAACACCAGCCACGGCTGCGTGGGCCTGTCCGACACCAAGGGCGCGAACGACGCGAACACGCCGGCCGCGTGGATGTACGACCACTCCCTCGTCGGTGACGTCGTGGTCATCCAGCACACCGGCGACAAGACCGTCGCCCCGGACAACGGCCTCAACGGCTGGAACATGGACTGGGCGCAGTGGAAGGCCGGTTCGGCCGTCTGACATTCCGTTCACAGTCTTTCCGATGCCGCCCCCAGGGGCGGCATCGGTGTTTCTGGGGCCGTTCCGGGGCCGGCCACAGCCTTCTCATGCTTCTTTTATTTCAGCCTTATCGAGCCATCACGGTCCGTGCCTAGCTTGCGGGCATGTTCTTCACCTACCTGAGGCGCGAACTGCGCCGCCGTAGAAAAGCGGCCCTCGTCGTCGCCTCCGGCCTCGCGTTGGGCATCGCACTGGTCATCGTGGTCAACTCCGTGTCCAACGGCATGGGGAAGGCCCAGGACAAGGTCCTGCAGTCGCTGTACGGACTGGGTACGGACATGACCGTCACCAAGGCGGCGTCGGCGTCCACCGGCGACGCCCAGCGCCCTCGCTTCCAGTTCGACGCGCGCCAGAACGGCGACGACTCCACCCAGAGCAGTGACCGCGTCATGGTGCAGGGCTTCCAGACGCTGTCGACCTCGACGGTGACCGAGGTCGGCTCGCAGTCCGGCGTCTCGGACGCGGTCGGCGGGCTGAGCCTGCAGGTCGTCAAGATCAGCGGCCAGTTCACACGGGGCCAGTTCCAGCAGAACGGCAACGGCGGCGGAGGGCGGGGCCCCGGCGGAAACAGCCAGCCGCAGGGTGAAGTACAGGGCGGCGGCGCCGACTTCGACGTCAACAACTACTCCGTCTACGGCACCGACGTCACCAGGCCGGCGCTCGGCCCGCTGACCTCCTCGAAGATCACCAGTGGCCGTACGTTCAGGACGACGGAGACGAACGCCGAGGTCGTCGTCGCCGACTCCTCCTACGCCAAGGAGAAGAAGTACAAGGTCGGCTCCAGCGTCACCATCAAGGGCGCCGAGTTCAAGGTGATCGGCATCGCCACCGCCGACAGCGGCGACTCGGCAGCCGACCTGTACCTCCCGCTCAAGCAGGCGCAGACCCTCAGCGACTCGAAGAACAAGGTCACCACGATCTACGTCAAGGCGACCGACTCGCAGAAGATCGACAGCGTCAAGTCGGCGATCCAGAAGAACGTCTCCGGTACGACGGTCACCACGTCCGCCGACCTCGCGGACACCGTCTCCGGCTCCCTGTCCACGGCCTCCTCCCTCGCCACCAACGTCGGCAAGTGGCTGTCCATCGCGGTGCTCGTGGCCGCGTTCCTGGTCGCGGGCCTGCTCACCTCCTCCGCCGTCTCCCGGCGCGTCCGCGAGTTCGGCACGCTGAAGGCGCTGGGCTGGAAGTCCGGCCGGGTGACCCGGCAGGTGATCGGCGAGGCCATGGTCAACGGGCTGGTCGGCGGCGCCCTCGGCATCGCGCTCGGCCTGGCGGGCGCCTACGCCGTCACCGCCATCAGCCCCAGCCTGCAGGCCCAGCTCGGCGGGGGCACCGGTGGCGGCGGTTTCGGGGGCGGCACCGGTGGTGGCGGCGGCTTCGCCGGCGGTCCCGGCCGCCGGACGGCCAAGACCCTGGAGGTCGCGCTCACGGCCCCGGTCAGCGTGACGACGATCGTCCTCGCGGTGGGCCTGGCGGTGGCAGGCGGCTTGATCGCGGGAGCGTTCGGCGGCTGGCGAGCGTCGCGCCTGCGCCCGGCGGACGCGTTGCGGCGGGTGGAGTAGCTCGGCGTTCTCTTCCGACCAAGCCCCCACCGAACCGCAGTCGAAGACGATCCCAGGAGCCACCATGTACGAACTAAGAAACGTCACCAAGCGCTATACAAGGGGCAAGGACACCGTCCATGCCCTCGACGGCATCGACCTGACCATCGGCGACGGTGACCGCCTGGTCATCCAAGGTCCCACCGGCGGTGGGAAATCCACGCTCCTCCAGATGCTCGGCGGCCTGGACCGCCCCAGCTCCGGCGAGGTCGTCCTCGACGGCACGGACCTGGCCAAGCTCCCCGAGGCCCGCCTGACGAGGGTGCGCAGCGAGAGCATCGGCTTCGTCTTCCAGTCCTTCAACCTCATCCCGACGCTCACCGCCCAGGAGAACGTGGAGACGGCCCTCGTACCGCTGGGCATCAAGGTGAAGGAGCGCCGGGAACGGGCCGCCGAGGCCCTGCACTCGGTCGGACTCGGCGAACGCCTGGGGCATCTGCCCTCCGAGATGTCCGGAGGGCAGCAGCAGCGCGTCGCCATCGCCCGCGCCTTCGTCAAGCGGCCCAAGGTCCTGCTCGCCGACGAGCCGACCGGCAACCTCGACGAGGGCATGCGCGACGAGATCATGGACGTACTCGAACGCCTGTGGAAGGAGCACGGGCTGACCTTCATCATGGTCACCCACGACTCCGCGATCGCGAAGAAGGCCCCGCGCCTGGCCACCATCCGCAAGGGCAGGATCACCGTGAAGGAGAACGCGGGCGCCTGACGTCCTCCAACACCGTTTACACATGGGCGAGTTCGCGGTTCTGTAACGGTGCACCCCCCGGTGCGTAACAGTTCCGGGCCGTGTTTTCTTACTGTCCTCTCATCTATTGAGCCGTCAGACAGCCCCCCGGCATACTGCGTGATCCGGGGGGTTGGCGTGCAGATGTACGGGACTGCCCCCGGTCGGGTGAATGGGGAATTCACCCCGGTACTCCATCTCCAGGGGGAGTCTTGCGCAGACAAGTGAAAAGCTCGGCGGCGGCCACTGTGGCCGTCGCCGCAGCTGTCGCCCTCGCAGCGGGTATGACCAGCCCCGCGTCGGCGAAGCCCGGGCAGCGCCTCACGGCCGCTGCCTCCTCGCTCACCGCCAAGCACCACGTCACCCTGATCACCGGCGACCGCGTCGCCCTCGACGGCAAGGGCCGTGTCGTCGGCCTGCAGCGGGCGAAGGGGCGGGAGCACATACCCTTCCAGGTCCGCAAGGCCGACGGGCACACGCTGGTCGTCCCCGCGGACGCGGCCCGCCTGGTCGCCTCCGGCAAGCTGGACCAGCGGCTGTTCGACGTCACCGAGCTGAACAAGGCCGCCACCCGCACGTCCCAGAAGAACGGCCTGAAGGTCATCGTCGGCTACAACGGTGCCGCCACGGCCGCGAAGGAGGAGGTCCGGGACGCGGGCCACCTGCGCCGCAGCCTCAAGGCGCTGAACGCGGACGCCGTGCAGACCCCGGCCGAGGACACCGCCGAGCTGTGGGGCGCCGTCACCAACGGCGACAGGGCCGCCTCGGGCATCGCGCACGTCTGGCTCGACGGCGTCCGCAAGGCCTCGCTCGACAAGTCCGTGCCGCAGATCGGCGCCCCGACCGCCTGGGCCGCCGGCTACACCGGCAAGGGCGTGAAGGTCGCCGTCCTGGACACGGGTGTGGACGCCACCCACCCGGACCTCAAGGACCAGGTGATCGACGCCAAGAACTTCACCCCCGCCGCCGACGCCAAGGACCACTTCGGGCACGGCACGCACGTCGCCTCCATCGTGGCGGGCACCGGCGCCAAGTCGGGCGGCAAGTACAAGGGCGTCGCTCCGGACGCCAAGATCCTCAACGGCAAGGTCCTGGACGACACCGGCTCCGGTGACGACTCCGGCATCCTCGCCGGCATGGAGTGGGCGGCCTCGCAGGGCGCCTCGGTCATCAACCTGAGCCTCGGCGGCTACGACACGCCCGAGATCGACCCGCTCGAGGCCGAGGTCAACAAGCTCTCCGCCGAGAAGGGCGTCCTGTTCGCGATCGCCGCGGGCAACGAGGGCCCCCAGTCGATCGGTTCGCCGGGCAGCGCGGACGCCGCGCTCACCGTCGGTGCCGTCGACGACAAGGACAAGCTGGCCGACTTCTCCTCGACCGGTCCGCGCACCGGCGACGGCGCCGTCAAGCCGGACGTCACGGCGCCCGGTGTGGACATCACCGCCGCCGCGGCCAAGGGCAGCGTCATCGACCAGGAGGTCGGTGAGAAGCCCGAGGGCTACCTGACCATCTCCGGTACGTCGATGGCCACCCCGCACGTCGCGGGCGCCGCCGCGATCCTGAAGCAGGAGCACCCCGACTGGGGCTACGCCGACCTGAAGGGCGCGCTCACCGGCTCCGCCAAGGGCGGCAAGTACACGCCGTTCCAGCAGGGTTCGGGCCGGATCGCGGTGGACAAGGCGATCAAGCAGTCCGTGATCGCCGACCCGGTATCGGTCAGCTTCGGGGTGCAGCAGTGGCCGCACACCGACGACAAGCCGGTCACCCAGCAGGTGTCGTACCGCAACCTGGGCGACAAGGACGTCACCCTCAACCTGACCAGCACCGCCACCAACCCCAAGGGGCAGGCGGCTCCGGCGGGCTTCTTCAAGCTCGGCGCGACCAAGGTGACGGTCCCGGCGCACGGCAAGGCCTCCGTCGGCCTGACGGTCGACACCAAGCTGGGCGGCACCCTCGACGGCGCCTACTCCGCGTACGTGATCGCGACCGGCGGCGGGCAGAGCGTCCGCACGGCCGCCGCGGTGCAGCGCGAGGTGGAGTCGTACGACGTCACGCTGAAGTTCATCGGCCGTGACGGCAAGCCGGCTCCGTACTACAGCGCCGACCTGACCGGTGTGGCGGGCCTCGCAGGCGGCAAGGACCTGACGCCGTACGACAAGTCCGGCACGGTGAAGGTGCGCGCGCCCAAGGGCACGTACATCCTCAACACCGCCCTCTTCGTGGACCCGCAGGACGCCACCAAGGGCATCGACTGGATCGCTCAGCCGAAGCTGACCGTCGGCAAGAAGCAGTCGATCACGGTCGACGCGCGCAAGGCCAAGCCGGTGGACATCACCGTCCCGGCCACGGGCCTCAAGTCCGAATTCGCCGCGCCGGAGTGGGACGTCACGGTCGGCGACGGCCAGTACGGCTACGGCTGGCTCCTCGACACGTACGACAACTTCCATACCGCCCACCTGGGTGGGCAGCTGCCCTCCGGCACGCTGTTCCAGCAGTGGGACGCCCACTGGTCCAAGGGTGCCACCGAGCAGTACGACGTCACCGCCGGCGGCCCGGTCAGGCAGCTCGCCACCGGCTACACCAAGCACTACAAGGCGAGCGACCTGGCCACGCTGAAGGCCCGGATGGGCGCTTCCGCGAGCGGCAAGAAGGGCTCCGTCGGCGCGGTCGGCTGGCTGCCCGGCAGCTCCAGCGCCTCCTCCATCAGCCTCCAGCAGCCCCTGCCCGGCACCCGCACCCTGCACCTGTCCGCCAAGGACGGCGTGAAGTGGCAGCTGGAGTTCGAGCAGTACGCCGGGGTCGACCCGGACGGCTTCCCGATCGACGACGCCGCCTACTCCGTGCGCGCGCAGTCGTTCACGGCGGGCAAGACGTACACGAAGACCTTCAACACCGCGGTCTTCGCTCCGCTCGTCAACGCCGACTTCGGTGTCTTCCGGGACGGCAACGAGATCTACGGCTCGCTGCCGCTGTTCGCCGACGGCGCCAGGAACGTCGGCTACTCGACGTTCGACTCGGCGACCACGACCCTGTACCGCAACGGTGTCAAGGTCGGCTCCAACGACGACCCGATGTTCGGCGGCAAGACCTTCAAGGTCCCGGCCGGTGACTCCGCCTACAAGCTGACCACCTCGGTCAAGCGTGCGGCGGCGGTCGCGCAGGCCTCCTCGCGGATCGACGCGACCTGGACCTTCCGGTCCAAGAAGCCGTCGAGCGGCTTCGCCAAGCTCCCCGTGTCCGCCCTGCGCTTCGGCGCCTCCACCGGCCTGGACAGCCGCGTCGAGGCCGGGAAGACGGTCACCTTCCCGGTCACCGTGGAGGGCTCGGCCGCGGGCCGCAACCTGAAGTCCCTCGCGGTGTACGTCTCCTACGACGGCAGGACCTTCAAGAAGGCCGACGTCCGTGGCGGCAAGATCACCGTGAAGAACCCGGCGAAGGGCAAGGCCATCTCGTTCCGCGCCAACATCGCCGACAAGAAGGGCAACACGTCGACGATCACGATCTACAACGCGTACTACGGCAAGTGAGCCGTCGGTAGCCGAGTGGACCGATGACCGGTGACAAACGGCCCGCTGGAAGCAGGTGCTTCCGGCGGGCCGTCCGTTTCGCTGAGCGCTGAGCGGGCAGCCCGCCGGAGCCGCTGCCTCCGGTGGGGTGTTCGTGTTTGGGTGGGCGCATGACGGCTCACACGGTCGAGTACATCCGTTACCGCATTTCCGAGCAGCAGTCGGCGGAGTTCCTGTCCGCCTACACCCGCGCGGCAGCACAGCTGGCCGCGGCCCCGCAGTGCGTCGACTACGAACTGGCGCGTTGCGAGGAGGAGCCCACGTCCTGGATCCTGCGGATCACCTGGACGTCGACACAGCACCACCTTGAGGGTTTCCGCAGGTCGGAGCTGTTTCCACCGTTCTTCGCGGAGATCCGCCCGTACGTCGAGAGCATCGAGGAGATGCGTCACTACCAGCCGACCGGCGTGCACGGCAGCGGGGCCGCCATCCCCTCCCTGTACGACTGGGCGGGCGGTGCCGAGGCCTTCTCCCGCCTGACCGAGGCCTTCTACGACAAGGTCCTGAAGGACGACCTCCTGGCCCCCCTCTTCGCGGACCTGGCCCCCGAGCACGCCGCCCACGTCGCCCTCTGGCTCGCCGAGGTCTTCGGCGGCCCGGCGGCGTACTCCGAAACCCAGGGCGGGCACGGCCACATGGTCGCCAAACACTTCGGCAAGCACATCACGGAGCCCCAGCGCCGCCGCTGGGTCAACCTCATCCAGGACGCGGCGGACGACGCGGACCTGCCGAAGGACGCGGAGTTCCGCTCGGCGTTCCTGGCATACGTGGAATGGGGCACGCGCCTGGCCGTGTACTTCTCGTCCCCGAACGCGAAGCCGCCGGCCGAGCAGCCGGTGCCGAAGTGGAACTGGGGGGCGATGCCGCCGTATCAGGGGTGATCGTCGGGGGTGTCCCGGGTCAGTGCGACGGCGCCGAACTGTCCTTCCCCGCGCGGGTCGCGTCCGTGCCCCAGCTGGCCAGCAGACGCAGGGCCTCTGCCGACGGGGAGTGCGGCTCCGCGTGGTAGGTGATCAGCGCCTGGTCGCCGTCGTCCGCGATCCGGAACGTCTCGAAGTGCAGGGACAGGTCGCCGACCAGCGGATGGTGCAGACGCTTGACGCCGTGGCTCTTCTCCTTGACGTCGTGGGTCGCCCACAGGCGCCGGAACTCCTCGCTCTTGACCGAGAGTTCGCCCACCAGGGCGGAGAGCCGCGGGTCGTCGGGATAGCAGCCCGCATCCATGCGCAGGGCGCAGACGATGTCGATCGCCTTCTGCTCCCAGTCGATGAACAGGTCGCGGTACTCGGGGCGCAGGAAGATCAGCCGGGCCCAGTTCCGCTCGGCGGGCGGTAGCTCCGACCAGTCGCCGAAGACGGCCGCGGCCATCCGGTTCCAGGCGAGGATCTCCGACCGGCGCCCGGCGATGTACGCGGGCACGCCGTCCATGGTGTCCAGCAGCCGGCACAGCGCCCCCCGCACCTGCTGCTGCCGTGCCGCGGGCTTCTTCTTGTGGGCCTTCGGCTTGGCCAGGTGGGTGAGGTGGGCGTGTTCGGCGTCCGTCAGTCGCAGGGCGCGGGCGATCGAGTCCAGGACCTCGGCCGAGACGTTCCGTCCGTTGCCCTGTTCCAGCCGGGTGTAGTACGCCGCCGACACCCCGGCCAGCTGTGCCAGCTCCTCGCGGCGCAGCCCGGGCACCCGGCGGTGCCGTCCGAAGTCGGGCAGCCCCACGTCCTCCGGCTTCAGCCGGGCCCGCCGGCTGCGCAGGAACTCGCTCAGCTCGGCCCGCCGGTCCAGGGGCCGGCCGGGGACGGCTGCTTCCGGCTGTTCGTCCATACGGCCAGTATCGGCCCTGTCACCTGGTCGTACGCCCGTGAGCCTGACCCCGCCAGTGGTAGGCACAGCGGTCGTACGCAAAGCTGTGGACTGGGTGGTGCGGGGGATCCGACGCAGGCTGGATGACGTACCCGGTCGGAAGGCAACCGGGCACGAACCCCCCTGAGGAGAACCCCGGCATGACCACTGTTGCTGCTTACGCCGCGCCCGCACCGAAGGCCCCGCTGGAGCGGACCACCATCGAGCGGCGCGCGGTCGGCGACTTCGACGTCCTGATCGACATCAAGTTCGCCGGTATCTGCCACTCCGACATCCACCAGGCCCAGGACGGCTGGCGCCCCGGCATCTTCCCGATGGTCCCCGGCCACGAGATCGCGGGCGTCGTCGCCGAGGTCGGCTCGGGCGTGACGAAGTTCGCCGTCGGTGACCGGGTGGGCGTCGGCTGCATGGTCGACTCCTGCCGTGAGTGCGACAACTGCAAGGCCGGCCTGGAGCAGTACTGCTCCACGGGCGGCACCGTCTGGACGTACAACGCCATCGGCAAGGACGGCGAGCCCACCTACGGCGGCTACTCGGAGAAGGTCGTCGTCGACGAGAACTACGTCGTCCGTATCCCCGAGGGGCTGTCGCTGGACGTGGCCGCGCCGTTGCTCTGCGCGGGCATCACCACGTACTCGCCCCTGAAGCACTGGAACGCCGGCCCCGGCAAGAAGGTCGCCGTCGTCGGCCTGGGCGGTCTCGGCCACATGGGCGTCAAGATCGCGCACGCGCTGGGCGCCGAGGTCACCGTCCTGTCGCAGTCCCTGCGCAAGAAGGACGACGGGCTCCGGCTGGGCGCCGATCACTACCACGCCACCAGCGACCCGGACACCTTCGAGGAGCTGGCGGGCACGTTCGACATCATCCTGAACACGGTCTCGGCGCCGCTCGACTTCTCCGCGTACGTGTCCCTGCTGCGCACCGACGGCACCATGGTGAACGTCGGCCTCCCCGAGGAGCCGGTGCAGATCGTGCTCCAGTCGCTGTTCGGCAACCGCCGCAGCATGAGCAGCTCCGGCATCGGCGGCATCGCCGAGACCCAGGAGATGCTGGATTTCTGCGCCGAGCACGGCCTGGGCGCGGAGATCGAGCTGATCCGTGCCGACCAGATCAACGAGGCGTACGAGCGGGTGCAGGCCAGCGACGTCCGCTACCGCTTCGTCATCGACACCGCCACCATCTGAGCCGCCCCCTGTGCGGGCCGCCCGGCCGCCGAGCGACCCAGCAGCCACAGCAGACAGGGCCCTCCCACCAGCGCGGTGACCGCGCCGACCGGCACCTCCAGCGGCGGCAGCAGCGTGCGCGCCGCCAGGTCGGCGGACCCCATCACCGCGCCCGTCAGCGCCGAGCACAGCAGCGGGGCAGGTACGGGGTGCGGGTGAGGCGGCGGGCCGGCTGGGGCGCGGTCGGCCCCACGAACCCGATCGGGCCGGCCGCGCCGGTCGCGGTGGCGGCGAGGACGACACCGAGCACGGTGAGTTCGAGCCGCGTACGGTCGACCCGTATCCCGAGCGCGGCCGCGGTCTCGTCGGCGAGCCCCAGCGGCTTCGCGGCCCGCGCCGCCCACCAGAGTCCGGGCAGGCTGACGGCCATGACCACGGCCAACGGCACCGCCTGCTCCCACCCCCGCCCGTTCAGGCTCCCCGTCAGCCACAGCTCGACCTGCTCGGCGGCGTCCAGCTCGCTGTCGGCGAGATACAGCTGCACGACGGCGGACAGGGCGACGCCGACGCGGCCGAGGGGCCCTCGGAGGCGCCGATGACGCGGCTGCGCTCCCTGTCGGTCCCCTCGCCGGACCCCTTCCCGGTGGACGAGGCGCAGCCGGCCGGCAGGGCCCCACGGCGGACACGGCCGGCACGGCCCTCAACCTCAACGCGCGCACGACTCGCACGCGCGATCAATAACTAAGGCAAGGCTTATCTTAGTTGGGTCAGGAGTCGAGGGTGGCGCCGGGGGCAGGCCGGGTCGAGGGCCCCGCGGACCGTCAACGGGAAAGCGTCTGCTCGGCCCAGATGGTCTTGCCCCGTTCGTGGTAGCGGGTCCCCCAGCCCTGCGTCAGCTGGGTGATGAGGTAGAGGCCGCGGCCGCCCTCGTCCGTCTCCTCGGCCCGCCTCACATGGGGGGAGGTGCTGCTGCCGTCCGACACCTCGCAGATCAGGTGGCGGTCGCGGATCAGCCGCAGAGTGATCGGCCCCGCGCCGTAGCGCAGCGCGTTCGTCACCAGCTCACTGACGATCAGCTCGGTCGTGAACGACTCCTCTTCCAGCCCCCACCGCGCCATCTGCCGTGCCGTCAGCTCTCTGGCCCGGCCGACCATCTCGTCCCGCGCCTCGATCTTCCAGGTGACATGACGGTCCGGAGCCAGACCCCTGACACGGGCCGCCAGGACGGCCACGTCGTCCTGCTGCCGCTCCGGCAGCAACGCACGGACCAGCCTGTCGCACACCTCCTGGGGTGGCGCCGCCGGGGACGTGCCGGAGAGCACGTGGTGCATGCGGCGCAGTCCGGTGTCGAAGTCCTGGTCCCGCGACTCCAGCAGGCCGTCGGTGTAGAGCACCAGGAGGTCCCCGTCGCCCAGCTCGATCTCCCGCTGTTCGAACACGACACCGCCCAGGCCCAGCGGAGGGCCGCCGGGCAGTTCGACGAAGTCGACGGTGCCGTCCGCCGAGACCAGGGCCGGTGGCGGATGCGCGGCCCGGGCCAGCAGGCAACGGCGGGACACGGGGTCGTACACCGCGTACAGGCAGGTCGCTCCCGGTGCCTGGGAGCCTTCGTCGCCGCGCTCGTCGAGGAAGCGGTTCATCTGGTCGTCCAGATGGGTGAGCAGCTCGTCGGGGGGCAGGTCGAGATCCGCGAGCGTGCGGACGGCGGTGCGCAGGCGGCCCATGGTGACGACGGACTGCAGATCGTGTCCGACCACGTCCCCCACCACGAGGGCCACTCGCGCGCCGGACAGCGGGATCACGTCGAACCAGTCGCCGCCCAGCCCCGTGTGCCCGCTCGCCGGCAGATAGCGGGACGCCGTCCGCACGGCCGACGGCGAGGGCAGCCGCTGGGGGAGCAGGCTGCGCTGGAGGGTCAGCGCCGTCGTACGTTCCCGGTGGTACCGGCTGGCGTTGTCCACGCACACCGCCGCGCGGGTCACGATCTCCTCGGCGAGCAGCACGTCGTCCGGCTCGAACCGGCGGGGACTGCGGGAGCGTACGAAGACCGCGGCGCCCAGGGCGACGCCGCGGGCGAGCAGGGGCACGAGCAGCCAGGAGTGGGGCGTCGGTGCGCCGCCCGGCGAGGGGCCGGGGCCCACGGCGGCGGGACAGGCGAGCAGTTCCTCGTCCGTCAGGAGGACGGACTCGCCCTTGGCGAGGGCGTCGGCGAACGGCGAGCCGGGCGCTGTCGCCCGCACGTCGGCTTCGCCCACCTTCACCGTGCCGGCACCGCCTTGACCCGTGTCCTCGGCCGCTTGGGCGTGTGCGGCGCGGCGGAGCAGCAGGGGAGGCGGTCGCCGGACATCGGTCGGCTCCGGGCTGTCGCTCGGTTGCGGTCCGTGAGTCGGTTCCGGGCCGTCGGCCGGCTCCCGGCCGCCGGTCGGCTCCCCGCCGGGGAAGAGGGAGTCCAGCAGGTCGACGTAGCAGAGGTCCGCGAGACCCGGCACTGCGACATCGGCCAGTTCCCGGGCGGTGCCCCACAGGTCCATGGTGGTACCGATCCGGTTGGCCGCCTCGTTCGAAACCCTCAGCCGCTCGCGCGAGCGGACCCGCTGGGTCACGTCGGAGACCACATGGGCCAGCGCGATCACCGTCCCCGATGCGTCTCTGAGGGGCAGGATGGACTCCGACCAGACGTAGTCGCGCGGTGAACCGGGTACGGCGTGGCCGACCACCTCGGTGTCCATGAGGGCCTCGCCCGTCGCCAGCACCCGCCGCTGCCGGGCCTCCAGGGCATCGAAGTCCAGCAGGCCGGGCGGGGCCATCTCGCGCATGGTGTGCCCGGCGTACTCGCTCGGCCGGAACACTCCGGCGCGTCGTTCCGTGAGGTTCTGGGTGACGAACCGCAGCTGCGGGTCGAAGACGTCGATGTGGAACGGTGAGTCGGTGAACAGCCCCTTCAGCAGGGCACGCCCGAACTCGTACGTCCGCAGCGCCTCCGGTCCGGCCGCCTGCACGAGCCACGGTCCGTCACCGCTCGCGGAGGTGAGCGGACGGGCCCACACCTCGGCCTCCAGCGGCTCTCCGCCGCGCCGCCGCAGCACCAGGGTCCCGCGCCGAGCGCCGGCGTCCCAGCGCCGGACGAGGTCCCGTGCGTCAGCAGGGTCGTAGAGCAGCTCGTCGGCACGCAGCCCGAGCACCTCCTCCGCCGCGTACCCGAGCATCCGTCGGGCTCCCGGTCCCCAGGCCGCCACGCGGCCCCGGGCGTCCACCAGAGCGTCCGCCTCGCCTCCTGGCTCGGGAAACTCACCGCCCCCGCGGAAGGTGATGTCGCGCATCCCGTACCTCGTCGAGAGAGTTCCGCTGCCCGGCGGCGTTCGTCAGTACATCGTCCAACGGAGCCGTCGACACCGCACGCGCACGCCCCCTTCCCGCCCAGGCGGCAGCGGGCAGGCGCAGCCCGCATACCGGGCGCCGTCTCCTGCCGCGCCCACCTGGCTGTTCATATGTCATATTGCGCACAAAATGCAGCGAAAGGTATGCCGTGAAGGTCGCAGTCATCGGTGGTACCGGGCTGATCGGGTCGCAGGTCGTATCGGACGGTCAAGGGTGACGTCCTCACCGACAAGAACGCCCAGCTCGCCACCACCCGCTACTGCGACTGGCTCTCCTGACCCGCTCCCGCCGTCGCCGCCTGCACCGTGTCGTTGCGGACCTGGCAGTAGTACGCGGCCGCCCCGTCCCCCCGGTAGCTCCATGGCAGCGCGTCCACATACCCGTCGACCAGCTTGAACTGCTCCAGCGCCGCCTCGTGCCGGTCCTGCAGGTGGAGGTAGAACGCCAGCAGGTGGCGCAGGCCCGCGAGGCCGGGGTGGTCGGGGTCCGCGGCCGCCGCGTCCGCGAGGCCCGCGTCGACCCTGGCCACCATCTCGGGCGTGTTGTCGGCCACGGTGTCGGTCGAATCGTCGTGCTCGAAGTGCGCGATGAGCGGCAGCACCGTCAGCAGGCTGCCCAGCGGCGCTTCGGCCGCCGCCCGCTCGGCGAAGTCGAACGCCAGCTGCTGCGAGCCCCGCCACTTCGCGCACCAGTACTGCAGGGCCGAGTAGTGGGCCCCGAAGTGGTGCGGGGCACGCGTGGTGACCTCCGACCACAGCTTGTCCATCTCGGCGTTCGGGTAGCCGAGGCCGAGCGCCACCCAGATCTCCGCGACGTACGGCGTCGGGTCGTCGGGATTGAGGGCGGCCGCCCGCGCGATCTCCTCACGCGCGCCCTTCAGTGTCCGGTGGAAGCCCTGGAACTGCTCCTGCGTCGTGTACTTGGCCTTCTTCGCACCCCGCAGCTCCCAGGCCAGGTACACCGTGCTCTGCGCCCTGACCACGGCCGCGTCCGGGTCCTCGGGGCGCGCAACCTCCCAGGCCAGCAGCCACTCGTCGTCCTTGGCCGCGAGCGTGGCCAGCCGTTCGACGATCGTCGTACGGCGCTCCCAGTCCCGGCCGACGGTGCGCAGCAGTTCCGCGGCGGGCTGCCAGTCGCCGCCGCGCGCCGCGTCGAGCGCCGCCGCCCAGCCCGCGGGCAGGGGTGCGCCCAGCTCGGTGTTCTGCCGCTCGGCAGGCAGCAGTCCGAGCTTCTCGGCTGCCGCCGCGGCCTCGGAGCCGTCGTCGGGGCTCGGGTTGAGGAACTCCTTCAGAAACACCCCGGCGATCCACACCACGAAGATCAGCGTGGGGACGGCCAGGACGGCCAGGATCCAGAGCAGGACGGTCATGGGCGGGTGCGATCCGTTCGTCGAATGAGGCTGCGGCGGGAGGCTGGGGGTGCGGGTTGGTCGCGCGGGGTGCGCCGGACGGTCGGGGTGCGGGGTGCGGCGGGCGGTCGGGGTGCCGCTCGCTCGTACGGGTTGTGGTGGACGGCCGCGGTGCGGGTCTCTCCTACGGGCCGCGGTGCCGGGTCTCTCGCACCGGCTCCGTCGGACGGCCGCGGTGTCCCTCGCTCACACGGGCTGTGGCGTCGCCGGCGGCAGCAGTGCCCGCAGCGGTGCGGTGTCGGGGTGGTCGGCGAGCGCCGCGTCCACGGCCGCCTCGAGTGCGGCCTCGGGGCCCTCGTCCGCCGTGTTCTCCGAGGCCCAGCCGGGCAGCCGGACGGCGGCCGCGCGCGACCAGGAGAACTCCCAGCTCAGCAGCGAACGGGCGCTGAACTCCGCCAGCACCATCGTCCGCAGCGACCGGTGCAGCTGGGGCCGTACGAACTCGCGGAAGGCCCGGCCTTTCGCCGCGGCCGCCTGCTCGGACAGTGGCAGTCGCTCCGCCAGCCGCCACAGCCGGCCGTCGTCGATGACCTCCAGCAGGGCGGACAGCGTCGCAGGCTGCCCGGTGTAGTCGGCGAGCGCCCGGTGCAGCGGGGTGTTCGCGGAGGACATGCCCGCGGCCATGGCGGCGTCCAGCAGCTCCTGCCACTCGGCGGAGCGCCGGTAGGCGAGGACCTCGTCCGCCAGGACGGCCTCCTCCAGTACGGCCAGGGTGCGCCGGGCATCGGTGAGCAGGGCGAGGGCCGAGCCCTTGGCCTCCTCGGTGCGCCCGTCGGCGGGCAGCGCCTCGACCCGGCGTACCCGCTCGTCCATCGGCGGATGGGAGTCGTACGGCGAGGTCTGATCGCTCGGTCGGTGGGCCCGCAGCTCCGCCAGCTCCGGCTCGCGGGCCGTCAGCAGCCGGCCGAAGCCGCCGAAGAACTCGCCGCGCGGCGGCAGCAGCCGTACCGGCAGGCCGAGGGTGGCGTAGGAGTCGAGGTAGAAGTCGTGGCAGTCGGCCAGGACCGGGATCTCGCGCAGCGCCGAGGCGGTCGCGTCGCGCCCGGCGATCCGGGCGGCGGCCAGGTCCGCGGCGTACTCCTGGGCGCGGGCCGTGCTGAGGGAGGCACGCAGATAGAGCTTGCCGTACCAGGTGTAGATCGCGGCCATCATCCGGTACGTCGCCCCGGCCCCGCCGGTCTCGATCTCCCTGGCCTTCTTGCCCCTCGCGACCCGCTTGGCGGAGGCCTTCTCCTGCCGGGCGCGCTCGGCTGCCACCTTGCCCTCGGCCTTGGCACGGAAATGCCCGATGACCCGGGCGATCTGTGCCCGGCCGCGCACCACGAGCGCGGACAGCCGGGTGTCACCGCCGGTGAAGTGGCCGTATTCGTGGGCGAGTACGGCCCTCAGCTGCGCCTCGGTCAGACCGGTCAGCAGCGGTACGCCGAGGTGGAGCCGGCGCGGGCCGGGGAGCAGGCCGAGCAGGCGGGACTCTTCGCTGACGGCCGCGTTGACGTCGGCGGTGAGCAGGATCCGGTCGGGTGCGCGGGTCCCGGTCGCCGTCGCGAGTTCCCGGACCAGCGCCCACAGCCGGGGCTCGTCGGCCTCCGTGGCCTCGATGCCGGGCGGTTCCTCGCCCCGGGGCGTGCGCAGCATGAACATGCCGCGTACGACGGGGACGGCGAGGACCACGGAGACGATGAAGATCTTGAAGGCGGCCGCACCGCGCAGCCCCGAGCTGTACGCGGCGACGTCGACACCGGCCAGCGCCGCGAGCAGCAGCACGCTCAGCAGATAGAAGCCGCACAGCAGGACGAGGGCGCGCAGCGCGCGCAGAGTTGCGCCCATCGGGCAGATCCCCCCACAGGACCCAGGAAAGCGGACATGGCGGACACCGCGTCGCGGTGCCGGAGAGTGTGGGGGGACTCGGAGCACGTCCGGAGCAGGCCCAAGGCAAAGCAAGAGCAAACTCGGAGCATGCGGAGTATGCCCTACCCCAGGTCAGCGGGGCAATCCACAGGAGCCGCCGGCCGGCCGGTCAGCCGGGCAGGCTCGCCGGGCTGCCGCCGTTCGCCTCGTAGCCGCCCACCGCCAGCGCGCGGTAGAGGGCGAATGCCTCGGCCGGGTCGTCGGACAGGGTCCAGGGCAGCGCGCCCACATGGCCGTCGACGTGTATCAGCTGGTCCATGGCCTCCGCCCAGCGCTCGGCGCGGACCAGGAAGAAGAGCAGCAGATGGCGGACGTGCGCGAGCATCGGGTCGTCGGGGCGGGCGGTGTGCACCGCGTGCAGCGCGCCGTGCATCGCCTTGGTGACGACCTCGCTCTCGTAGAAACTCGCGACCAGGTTCACCTCGGGGAGGTGCTCGAAGACCGCGAACAGCGGCAGCGCGGCGAGCAGCGAGCCCTCGGGGGCGCGGGCCGCAGCGGCCTCGGCGAACGCGTACGCCTGCGCGCGCGAGCCGTGCCACTTCTCGCACCAGTAGTGCAGCGCGGCCAGGTGTGCGCCCATGTGGTGGGGTGCGCGGTCCAGGACGCTCAGCCAGAGCTTCTCGAACTCGGGCTGCGCAAAGGCGAGGCCGCGGGCGACGGACAGTTCGACGATGTACGGCACCGGGTCGCCGGGGGCCGGCAGCGCCGCCTGTCCGCAGGCCTCCCGGGCCTCCTCCATGATGATCCGGAAGTCCTCCGCGCCGGGCGTCGACGTCCGCCACGCCTGCTGCACCAGGAACTCGGCGTGCACCGCCGCACCGCCCGCGTCCTTGGGCTGCTCGGCCCGCCACACCCGGAGCCACTGCCCGCCCGGCGTCTCGTGCACCCCGCCCGGCCGCTGCTGCAGCTCGAGGGCCGCCGCACCGGCGAAGGCCTGCACCCGCTGCCAGCGCACTTCGCCCTCGGCCTCGGTGCCGGCCAGCAGCTGGGCGGCCGCGCGATAGTCCTGTGTGCGCTGCACCAGCTCCAGGGCCGCCAGCAGGTCCTGGTCGGGGCCGGGCATCCGCACGTCCAGCTCCTCCTGGCCCACGAAGCCGTAGCGCGCCGGATCGGCGGCGTCCGGGTGGCCCGGGGAGACCCGCTCGATCACCCCGCGCCTGCGCCGCAGGAGCGGGAGCAGCACGAAGCTCAGCAGGACCAGGGCCATGAGCAGCCAGAGAATCGACATGCCTCAAGCGAACCAGACACCGCCGACAATTGGCCAACCCCGCCGGACGGGCCTGTGGACAACTCGTCCCCGACTCGAGGGCGGGCCTGCCGGACCACAGCATCCGGCCAGGCGCACTACGCTCGGTGGAATGAGCGACAGGCAGATCAGTCAGCACTTCGAGACACTGGCGATTCACGCGGGCAACACCGCGGATCCCCTCACCGGCGCGGTCGTCCCGCCGATCTACCAGGTCTCGACCTACAAGCAGGACGGCGTGGGCGGACTGCGCGGCGGCTACGAGTACAGCCGCAGCGCCAACCCGACCAGGACCGCCCTGGAGGAGAACCTCGCCGCGCTGGAGGGCGGGCGGCGCGGTCTCGCGTTCGCGTCCGGCCTGGCGGCCGAGGACACCCTGCTGCGTACGCTGCTCAGCCCCGGCGACCACGTGGTGATCCCCAACGACGCCTACGGCGGCACCTTCCGCCTCTTCGCCAAGGTCGTCACCCGATGGGGCGTGGAGTGGTCCGTCGCCGACACCAGCGACCCGGCCGCCGTACGCGCCGCGATCACCCCGAAGACCAAGGCCGTCTGGGTGGAGACCCCCTCCAACCCGCTGCTCGGTATCACCGACATCGCCGCGGTCGCCCAGATCGCCCATGACGCGGGCGCGAAGCTCGTCGTCGACAACACCTTCGCCACGCCCTACCTCCAGCAGCCGCTGTCGCTCGGCGCGGACGTCGTCGTGCACTCGCTGACCAAGTACATGGGCGGCCACTCCGACGTCGTCGGCGGTGCGCTGATCGTCTCCGACCAGACGCTGGCCGAGGAACTGGCCTACCACCAGAACGCGATGGGTGCCGTCGCCGGCCCCTTCGACTCCTGGCTGGTGCTGCGCGGCACCAAGACCCTCGCGGTGCGCATGGACCGGCACAGCGAGAACGCCACCCGGATCGCCGACATGCTGACCCGGCACCCGCGCGTGACCCGCGTCCTGTACCCGGGGCTGCCCGAGCACCCCGGCCACGAGGTCGCCGCCAAGCAGATGAAGGCGTTCGGCGGCATGGTGTCCTTCCAGGTCGAGGGCGGCGAGGAGGCCGCCGTCGAGGTGTGCAACCGTGCCCAGGTGTTCACCCTCGGCGAGTCCCTCGGCGGTGTCGAGTCGCTCATCGAGCACCCCGGCCGGATGACGCACGCCTCCGCGGCGGGCTCCGCCCTGGAGGTTCCCGCCGACCTGGTCCGGCTGTCCGTCGGCATCGAGAACGTCGACGACCTGCTGGAGGACCTGCAGCAGGCCCTGGGCTAGCCGGTCACCAGTCGATGAAGGGTGGGGTCGTCTGCGACGGCGGCTCCACCCAGGGACGGACCGACACCGCCCAGACGGTGAACGCCACGGCCGCGGCGAACAGCAGCAGCCACAGCACGCGGTGGACGAGCCGGCGGCGCCGCAGCAGGCGCTCGCCGCGCCGGACGGCCTCGCCGTACAGGTCCGGCGGCACGTGGGCCGACGTCTGCTCCAGGATCCGCCGTACGGCGGCCTCCCGCTCGGGGCGGTTCACCGGGGTCTCCCGCCCGGCCGCCGCCTCATGACGGCGCCACCTTCGCACCCACCGCGCGCGGGACGGCCGCGGGCGCCGGATGCAGCACGGTGGCCGTGGCGCGGTCGCACAGCGAGTGCACCCGCTCGACGGGCAGGCCGAGCAGGGCCGCCACCTGTTCCTCGGCCACTCCCTCGTACATCCGCAGCACCAGGACCAGCCGCTCCTGCGGCGTCAGGGCGCAGAGCGGGCTGCGCGGATGCGGCCGGGCGCGGCCGAAGGCGCCGTAGTGGTGCCACGCCTCGTGCGCGAAGCGCGTGGCGAGGTCCTGGCGGGCGCACTCGTAGGGGTCCTCGCCGTGCAGCCGGTCCCAGCGGGCGTAGGTGTGGGCGAGCGCCAGCGTCAGCAGGCGCCGCGCGCGCGGGTTGGCATCCGGCGCCTCCGCGGTGAACAGGGTGGCGCTGTGCAGCAGCCGCCCCGCCGCGCCCGCGACGAACGCCTCGAACTCCCGGGCCCGGCGGGCAGCACGGGATGCCTGTCGATCACGCACCGCGCCTCCCCCCTGAGGGGGTCCCGTCCGGTACGGGACGGCCGAATCGCGTACGCCGCAGGACCCGGTCTCATATGAGGCCAGCGGCGGCCCGAGGTCAATACTCGGGACCGCACCGGTGCGGTGTGCCCGCGGCGGGCCTCAGGACGCCGGCGGCTGATCCGGGGCCGGTACCCCCTGGACCGCCATCCGCGCGGAGAGCGCCGTGTTGAAGCGGGTCAGGAGCGTGCAGAACTGCTCGCGCTCCTCCGGCGCCCAGTCGTGTGTCAGCTCGGCCATCAACTGGCGCCGCGACGAGCGCACTTCCTCCAGCCGCGAGGCCCCGCGAGGGGACAGCTGCAGCACCACCGCACGCCCGTCCTCCGGGTGCGAGGTGCGCTTGACGAGCCCGGTGTCGACCAGGGGCGCCACCTGCCGGGTGACCGTGGAGGAGTCGATCCCCATGCTCGCGGCGAGCGCCTTGACGCCCATCGGGCCTTCCTTGTCGAGGCGGTTGAGCAGCAGGTATGCGGCGCGGTCCATGGAGTTGCGCACCTGTCCGACGCCGCCGAGCCGGGTCTGTTCGGCACGGCGGGCGAACACCGCCACCTCGTGCTGAAGGGTGTCGAGAAGACCGGTGTCACCGACGGTCGTCATGTCCATCGACATTTCAGGTGTTGTGGGCATGGCCGGAGGCTCGCTTCATGAAGGGCTGCTGGGTTGGGGGACAGGGTACGCGGCCCGGGGGCAAGCCGTACCGGCGCCGACCAAACCGGTCTCGGAGCTTGGTCACACCAGTAGCCCGCGAGCGTGAACTGCGAGACTTGAGTCATGAGCTATGGCACGGCTGACTCCTTGCGCTCCGTCACCCTCGACGATGTGCGCGGAGCCCGGAAGATGCTCTCCGGCGTGGCACGCGTGACGGCGATGGAGAGCAGCCGCCACCTGTCCCAGCTGGTCGGTGCGCCGGTGCACCTCAAGTGCGAGAACCTCCAGCGGACCGGCTCGTTCAAGCTGCGTGGCGCATACGTCCGGATTGCCGGACTTCTCCCGGAGGAACGTGCCGCCGGAGTGGTGGCCGCGAGCGCCGGGAACCATGCGCAGGGCGTCGCACTCGCCTCCGCGCTGCTCGGTGTCCACGCCACTGTGTTCATGCCGAAGGGCGCCCCGCTGCCGAAGATCAGCGCGACCCGGGACTACGGCGCCGAGGTGCGCCTGCACGGCCAGGTGGTCGACGAGACGCTGGCCGCCGCCGAGGAGTACGCGGAGAAGACGGGTGCGGTGCTCATCCACCCCTTCGACCACCCGGACGTCATCGCAGGTCAGGGAACCATCGGCCTGGAGATACTGGAGCAGTGCCCGGAGGTGCGCACGATCGTCGTCGGTATCGGCGGTGGCGGACTCGCGGCCGGTATCGCGGTCGCGGTGAAGGCGCTCAGGCCGGACGTGCGGATCGTCGGGGTGCAGGCGGAGGGTGCGGCCGCCTACCCGCCCTCGCTCGCGGCCGGCCGGCCGGTGTCGGTCCGGAACCCGGCGACGATGGCCGACGGCATCAAGGTGGGGCGTCCGGGGCTCGTGCCGTTCGGGATCATCTCCGAGCTGGTGGACGAGGTGCGCACGGTCAGCGAGGACCAGCTGTCGGCCGCGCTGCTGCTGTGCCTGGAGCGGGCCAAGCTGGTCGTGGAGCCGGCCGGGGCGAGCCCGGTCGCGGCTCTGCTCGGGGAGCCCGGTGCCTTCGCGGGACCGGTCGTCGCCGTGCTGTCCGGCGGCAACGTCGATCCGGTGCTGCTGCAGCGGGTGCTGCGGCACGGTATGGCCGCGCAGGGCCGCTACCTGGCTGTTCGGCTGCGGCTGACGGACCGGCCGGGCGCCCTCGCCACGCTTCTCGGGGTGTTGTCAGTGGTCGACGCTAACGTCCTCGACGTGAGCCACGTGCGAACCGATCCCCGGCTCGGGCTCACGGAGGCGGAGGTGGAGCTGCACCTCGAGACGAAGGGACCGGCGCACTGCGCCGAGGTCGGCCAGGCCCTGCGCGAGGCGGGTTACACGGTCATCGACTAGGGCCTGTCCGGGGTCCGGAGCGGCAGTGTCCTTCGTTCGGGAAAACCCATTGAGAGACGCGATACATCGCGTTATGGTGTGTCGCGTGGCCGCCGGTCCGCCGGTTCGCACGCGGAGACTTCACGCGCAGAAACCCCACGTGGAAAACCGCAGGCGGATCCGAGCGCGCAAACCTAGCCTTCTCGAAGAATCCCCGACGACGTGGAGACTCACATGCCAGGCGCCATCTATGCCGAAGGTCTGGTGAAGACCTTCGGCGACGTGAGAGCACTGGACGGCGTCGACCTCGATGTCCCCGAGGGCACGGTCCTCGGCCTGCTCGGGCCGAACGGCGCCGGCAAGACGACGACGGTCCGCTGTCTGACGACCCTGCTGAGCCCCGACAGCGGCCGGGCCGTCGTCGCGGGCGTGGACGTGCTCAAACACCCCGACACCGTGCGCCGCTCCATAGGCCTGTCCGGCCAGTTCGCGGCGGTCGACGAATACCTGACCGGCCGGGAGAACCTCCAGATGGTCGGGCAGCTCTACCAGATGAGGGCCAGGGTGGCCAAGCAGCGCGCAGCCGAACTGCTGGAGCAGTTCAACCTCGCGGACGCCGCCGACCGCCCCGCCAAGACCTACTCCGGAGGCATGCGCCGCCGGCTCGACCTCGCCGCCGCCCTCGTGGTCTCACCGCCCGTGATGTTCATGGACGAACCCACCACCGGCCTCGACCCGCGCAACCGCCAGCAGCTGTGGGAGGTCATCAAGCAGCTCGTCTCCGGTGGTACGACCCTGCTGCTGACCACGCAGTACCTGGAAGAGGCCGACCATCTCGCCCACGACATCGCGGTCGTCGACCACGGCCGTGTCATCGCCAAGGGCACCTCCGACCAGCTCAAGGCCCGCACCGGCGGCGAGCGCGTCGAGGTCGTGGTGCACGAGCGCGAGCACATCCCGAGCGCCGCGGAGGTCCTGCGCGGCTTCGGCAAGGGCGACACCACGGTCGAGGAGCACACCCGCCAGCTCACCGTCCCCGTCACCGGCGGCGCCAAGCTGCTCGCCGAGGTCATCCGGGAACTGGACACCCGCGGGATCGAGATAGACGACATAGGACTGCGCCGCCCCACCCTGGACGACGTCTTCCTGTCCCTGACCGGACATGTGGCCGAGGCCGCCGACCAGGACGGGACCAACGGCAAGGAGGCCGTGAAATGAGTGCCGTCACCGACGCCGTACGCATCGCGGCGCCCGGCAACCCCATCGGCCGGTCCGTCCGTGACTCGCTGATCGTCGCCAAACGCAACCTGATCCGGATGTCCCGGATCCCCGAGATGGTGATCTTCGGGCTGATCCAGCCGATCATGTTCGTGGTGCTGTTCACCTACGTGTTCGGCGGCTCCATGAAGATCGGCACCAGCACCAGCGCGATCGACTACAAGAACTTCCTGATGGCCGGCATCTTCGCGCAGACCGTGACGTTCGCCACCGCCAGCTCCGGCGCCGGCATCGCCGACGACATGCACAAGGGCCTCATCGACCGCTTCCGCTCCCTGCCCATGGCACGCGGCGCGGTGCTGACCGGTCGCACCCTCGCCGACCTCGTCCAGACGGCCCTCACCCTGCTGGTCCTGGCCGTCGTCGCGCTGCTGGTCGGCTGGCGGATCGGCACCTTCCACGACACCGACGCCGGCAGGGTCCTCGCGGCCTTCGGCCTGCTCCTCCTGCTCGGGTACGCGTTCACCTGGATCGGCGCCCTGATCGGCCTGACCGTCCGCACCCCGGAGGCGGCCACCTCCGGCGGACTGATCTGGCTCTTCCCGGTGACCTTCATCTCCAACGCGTTCGTCGACACCAGCAACATGACCCCTTGGCTGCGCCACATCGCCGAGTGGAACCCGTTCAGCGCCACCGTCCAGGCGTGCCGTGTTCTGTTCGGCAACCCCGGCCAGTCCACTTCGACGGCCTGGCCCATGCAGCACCCGGTCTGGGCCTCGCTGCTCTACTCGGTCCTGATCGTGGTCATATTCCGCACCCTGGCCGTCCGTAAGTACCGCTCGGCGACCGCCTGAGAACATGCGGCGCCCCCGGTGTCACGCGGACACCGGGGGCGCGATGTGAAGCGGGGGGTGGTGGGATCAGGCCGAGTACGGCTCGGCCTTCAGGATCCGCACCGAGGCCTTCTTGCCGTTCGGCAGCTCGTACTCGGCGTCCTCGCCGACCTTGTGGCCGGTGACGCCGGCGCCGAGCGGGGACTGCGGCGAGTACGTCTCGATGTCGGCGCTCGCGTACTCGCGGGAGGCGAGCAGGAACGTCAGCGTGTCGTCCTCGTCACCGTCGAAGGCGATCGTGACGACCATGCCCGGCGCGACGGCACCGTCCGCGGAGGCCGGAGCCTCGCCCACCTGGGCGTTCTCCAGAAGCTGGGTCAGCTGGCGCACGCGGAGCTCCTGCTTGCCCTGCTCCTCCTTGGCCGCGTGGTACCCGCCGTTCTCGCGCAGGTCGCCCTCCTCGCGCGCGGCCGCGATCTTGGCGGCGATCTCCGTGCGCGCAGGACCAGTAAGGTACTCAAGCTCGACCTTGAGCTTGTTGTACGCCTCCTGGGTCAGCCAGGTGACGTTCTCGCTGGTCTGGGTCACAGGGTGCTCCTCGTCGGTACTGGGAATACAAAGCATCGCCCTATCCAGAAGCATGTTCCCTCTCGGAAGGGCGAAACCACGAGCCTAACAATTCAACGGCGAAAGGGGGAGGACATAAGCCATAAGAATCACGTCAACGCAGGTCAGCGTGGAGGTGTTCCGGGTGATCGATCAGTCGGTGTGGCAGCCGAGCAGCTCGGCCGTGGTGCCCTCGGCCGTCGTACGGAGCGTGACGACCTTGTCGATGCGCGTGGCCGAGCCGGTGAAGCGGAAGTCCGCCCGCCCCACCTCGGCGCCGTCGGCCGACTGGGAGCGCAGGGTGCAGTAGCCGGAGGCGCCGGAGTCCTTGTGGACCTCCAGATGCACCTGGACCGCGTCGTCCGAGGCCTTGAAGGTGATCACCTGGGCGCTGATCTCGTTCTGCGCCACGTAGTGGTAGGCGAAGTAGCCGACCAGCGCGAGCAGGGCAGCGCCCAGTACCGATCCGGCGATCCTGAGCTTGCGGTCGGCACGCTCGTCCGAGGAGCGGCCGTAGCGGCCCTCGGGCAGCCGCGTGCTCGCCGTACCCATGATCGTCCTCTCCGCGGAATTATTCGCCCCCCGATTCGGTCACTATAGAAGCCGCCGAACGCACCCCAAGACGCGGGGGCGCCGACCTACCGAGGATCGAGTCTTGACTGACCAGCTGCGACTGATGGCCGTGCACGCGCACCCCGACGACGAGTCGAGCAAGGGCGCGGCGCCCATGGCGAAGTACGTGTCCGAGGGGGTGGACGTGCTGGTGGTGACCTGCACCGGCGGAGAGCGCGGCTCCATCCTCAATCCCAAGCTGCAGGGCGACAAGTACATCGAGGAGCACATCCACGAGGTACGCAAGAAGGAGATGGACGAGGCCCGGGAGATCCTCGGCATCAAGCAGGAGTGGCTCGGCTTCGTCGACTCCGGCCTGCCCGAGGGCGACCCGCTGCCGCCGCTGCCCGAGGGCTGCTTCGCCCTGGAGGACGTCGACAAGGCGGCCGGCGAGCTGGTGCGGAAGATCCGCTCCTTCCGCCCGCAGGTGATCACCACCTACGACGAGAACGGCGGCTACCCGCACCCCGACCACATCATGACCCACAAGATCTCGATGGTGGCGTTCGAGGGCGCGGCGGACGCCGAGAAGTACCCGGAGTCCGAGTTCGGCCCGGCGTACCAGCCGCTGAAGCTCTACTACAACCAGGGCTTCAACCGCCCCCGCACCGAGGCCCTGCACCAGGCGATGCTCGACCGCGGCATGGAGTCGCCGTACGGGGACTGGCTCAAGCGCTGGAAGGAGTTCGAGCTGACCCCGCGCACGCTGACCACGCACATCCCGTGCGCGGACTTCTTCGAGATCCGTGACAAGGCGCTGATCGCCCACGCCACGCAGATCGACCCCGACGGCGGCTGGTTCAGGGTGCCGATGGAGCTGCAGAAGGAGGTCTGGCCGACGGAGGAGTACGAGCTGGCGAAGTCGCTCGTCGACACCTCCCTCCCCGAGGACGACCTCTTCGCGGGCATCCGCGACAATGCCTGACATGAGCGCAAGCCTGGCACTGACGCATCTCGTCCCCCTCGCCAAGGAGGTCGACGAGAACAAGGTCACCCCCGGCGTCCTCGGCTTCATCGTCTTCGCGGTGATGGCCCTGGCGGTCTGGGGCCTGATGAAGTCGATGAGCAAGCACATGCAGAAGGTCGACTTCAAGGAGGCCCCGGACACCGAGGCGGCCAAGAAGGCCGACTCCACGGCACCGCAGGGCTGAGTCAGCGGCCGGCCGGCACCGCCACGCCCATCACCTCCCGGGCATGGCGGTCCGGCGTCATGCGCAGCGGCCAGGCCTGCCAGCCCGCCTCCAGGCTCACGCCCCGCTCCAGCAGTACGGCGTAGGCCGACACCCACTCGTCCAGCTTCTCGTCGCGCAGCGGATGCGTGGCGCGGGCCAGCTGGGCCAGCTCCTCCTGGGCGACCGCCGTACCCACCTCGAACCCGCCCGGCGCCGCATACGGCAGCAGGGTGCAGCGCAGGAAGCGCGCCCAGTCCTCGCCGCGCCGGTCGCCGTACGACGTGAACAGGGTCAGCGCCTCGTCGCACAGGGCGAGCGCCTGCTGGATCCGGGCGTTGCCCGCGTCCACCACCGCCAGCTCCAGGCAGGTCCAGGCCTCGCCGTGGGCGACCCCGATGCGCTGGAAGTCGGCGCGGGCGTCCACCAGCAGCTGGCGGGCGAAGCCCGAGTTGCGCAGCGAGCCCGTCTGCGCGGCCCGCTGGTCCCGGGTGACCCGGGCCGAGTGGTGCCGGGCGCAGGCCAGGCCGTAGACGTCACGCATCCGGGAGAACATCTGCCGGGAGCGTTCGAGCTCCCGGACCGCCTGGTCCAGCTCGCCGGTCTCCTCCAGGGCCTGGCCGAGGTAGTACAGCGTCCAGGCCTCGCCGCGCACGTCCTCGTTCTCCCGGTGGCGGGCCGCCGCCCGGCGCAGCCCCTCCAGGGCGGGGGAGGCGTCGCCGTCGACCAGCCGCGCCCGGGCCAGCTGGGTCAGCGCCCAGGCCTCCCCGCGGGCGTCGTGCGTCCGGCCGTACCGCTCCAGCGCGGCTCGCAGCTCCGTCTCCGCACGCGGCACCTCGCCCCGGCGCAGGGCCAGCTGGCCGAGCTGGAAGTGCGCCCAGGCCTCGCCGTGCAGGGAGCCGCCCTCGCGGTGCAGGACCAGGGAACGGGTGAGGAGGTCCAGGGCCTCCGACAGCCGGGCCCGGTCGCGCTGGACCGCCGCCAGCGCGTGCATCGTCCAGGCGCGGTCCGTCGACAGCTCCGGGGCCGCCTGCAGGTCCAGGGCCTCCTGGAGCTTGGCGGCCGCCTCGGTGAGGTTGCCCTGGTGGTGCAGGGTGATCCCGAGAGAGCACAGGGCGCGGGCGGCGCCCGCGTCGTGGTGGGCCTCCCGGTACAGGTCCACGACGGAGGTGAGCGTGGAGCGCGCCTTGTCCAGCTCGCCCAGCTGGCGGGCCGCGATACCCGTGCGCCACTGCACCGAGCGCACCAGCAGGCCCTCGTCGACCGCCTGGGCCAGCTCGCTGATCTCGCCGAGCCGGTAGAGGTCGCCGCGCAGCAGGCAGTAGTCGCACAGGGCGCCGAGCAGGTTCTGCACGGCGGCCTGGTCCACGCCCTCCGCGTGGCGCAGGGCCGCCGTGATGAAGCTGGACTCGTCGTCCAGCCAGCGCAGCGCCTCGTCCAGCGAGGTGAAGCCGTGCGGGCCGAACCGGTCCGAGCGCGTCGACATGTTGCCGTCGACCAGGCGCAGCACCGAGTCGGCCAGCTCCGCGTAGTTCACGATCAGCCGCTCCTGTGCGGCCGTGCGCTCGGCCGGGTCCTCCTCGTCCAGCAGCCGGGCCTGGGCGAAGGCGCGCACCAGGTCGTGCAGCCGGTAGCGGTTGCCGCGCACATGGTCGATCAGGCCGGCCCGGGCGAGGGCGACCAGATGCCGGGTGGCCTCCGGCTCGTCGGTGGCCAGCAGGGCGGCGGCCGCGGCAGCGCCGAGCGAGGCCCGGCCGACCAGTGCGAGCCTTCTCAGCAGCCGGCGCGCGCTCTCCGGCTGGTCGGTGTAGCGCAGCCACAGCACGCGCTCCGCCGGCTCCACCGGGCCGTACGCGCCGAGGTCGGCGGCCAGCTGCCGCGGCGAGCGTGGACCCAGCGACGAGCCCGCTACGCGCAGTGCCAGCGGCAGGCCCCCGCACAACTGGCGGACCCGGTCGGCGGATTCGGCGTCGTACGGACCCGACGCGTCCTGTGCGGACGCGCTCAGCAGTTCCTCGGCACCCGCCTGGTCCAGCGCCTCCACCGGCAGGTGGTGCACCCAGGCCGACAGGTCCGCGGGCAGTTCGAGCGGTGTGCGGGCGGTGACCAGGACCAGGCTGTCGGAGCGGTCGGGCACCAGGGCGCGCACCTGCTCCGGGTCCGAGGCGTCGTCCAGCACGATCGTCACCGGCAGGCCGGTCAGCGTCCGGTGGTACAGCTCGCCGAGCCGCTTGACCTGCTGGTCGGGGGAGGAGCGCTCGCGGAAGAGCAGTTGCTCGCGGGGTGCGCCGAGCCGGTTGAGCAGATGCAGCAAGGCGTCCCGGGTGGGCAGCGGCGGCTCGTCCCGGCTGGCGCCGCGCAGGTCCACGACGACCGCGCCGCGGAAGTGGTCCCTGAGGTCGTGCGCCGCACGGACCGCGAGCGTCGTACGGCCCGAGCCGGGCTCCCCGTGCAGGACGACCACCGTGGGCCGGGTCTCCGTGGCCGCCCGGGCCGACTGCGCCCACTGCCTGATCCGCGCCAGCTCCTGGCGGCGCCCCGCGAACGGGCCGTCCGGCTCGGGCAGTTGGCCGAACGACTGCTCCAGCACCGTACGCCGGCGGGCCGCCGCGCTCTTGTCCGCGCCGCGCAGCGCCGGGCCGCTTGTCTTCGCCGGGCCCGTGGAGGCGCTGATCACCCGCTGCTGGTCGAGGAACGGGCGGATGCCGCGCACCTCCAGCGCGGTCAGCCACTGGAGCCGCAGCTGCTCCGGGCCGCCGGGCTGGCCGGCCGCGCCCGCGCGACGGTGAGCCGCGGGCAGATGGGAACCGGCCACCTTCACCACGGTGGCCGCGGCACCCACCACGCCCACGGCGACGCCCGCGCCGACGGCCGTGCCGGTGCCGGTGCCGAGGGAGAGATCGGCGACGGCGGCGGCCACCGCGGCGACAGCGGCCACCAGTAAGGCCGTTCCGGCGCCCTCGCGTGCGTAGCGCTGGCCGAAGCTGAGACGGCCGGCCTCGGCCTCGTCGAGCGCGCGGGTGTAGGTCTCGTACTCCTCGGCGGCCTTCTGCGCCATGGCGTCCAGCGCACCGCGGGTCCGTGACAGCAGGAGCGGCCCGTCGGTCCGCCCGCCGGAGCGCCGTACCTCCTCCTCCACGGCCCGCCCCAGCAACCGCTCGGCCTCCGCCCGATGACTGTCCCGCATGTCCCGTCCCCCTCCGGCGGCAACTCCTTTGCCTACGAGTGTCCTTCGGGGGAGACGGGAACGCGAGGGGGCGGGGATCAGCGGGTGGGTGAGGATTTCGTGGCAGCTTCCTGGTGAACGGCCGCCTTGGCCACAGGGACCCCTGCCGGCCGCGGCCCCTTGGACAGCGCCAGGAACACGCACGCCCCCGCCAGCACCGTCTCCACCACCGCGCACACAAGGGCCTGCGCGAAGTCGCTGCCCGACTGGGCCGTCGTCATGTCGAACCACCCGTCCAGGACCGCCATCGCCGCCGTCGCCGAGGCCGTGAGGCGGGCGCGGGGGTCGGCGCGCAGACCGAGCAGGGCCGTGGTGGCGCAGCCCGTGGCCATGAGGACGTCGAGACCGATCCAGGCCAGCGACCAGTGCCGGACCTCCGTGCTGGCCGGGAGGGTCACGGCGAGCACCACCACCCACGGCACGAGCAGGACGGCTCCTGTGCCGAGCAGGATCAGCGTCCACCTCTTGAGCGGTGTCTTCCTCGTCTTCATCGCGGCCCCCGTCTCTTTCGTCACGGCCCCTGTTTCACCGTCTGCCCCCCACCGTAGACCGCAGAGAAAGTTCTGCAAAGAAAATTCGGCAGACATCAGGGACGCCTCAGGGTTCTCAGGGTTACGGTGGCCGCATGACCGACGGCATGCCCGAGATGACCAGCCTTGAGCGCACCGCTCTCTACAAGTCCCTCGGCAACCCCCTGCGCCGCCGGATCCTCGACTACCTCGGCCGGCACGGCGAGGCGAACTCCACCGTCCTCGCCCGCGAACTCGGCGAAAGCTCCGGCACCACCAGCTACCACCTGCGCAAACTCGCCGAGCAGCGGCTCATCGAGGAGATCCCGGAGAAGTCCGGCGGCCGCGAGCGCTGGTGGCGGGTGCTGCCCTTCAGCCACACCACGCCCGACCCGGCCACGATGTCCCCCGAGGAGTACGCGGCCGCCGAACACCTCGCCCACCTCAAGATCGAGTTCGACACCGCCCTCTTCCGCCGCGCCCACCAGGAGTACCGCGGCCCCGAGGGCTGGGCCCAGGTCCAGCGGCACGGCACGTGGATGACCCGCGAGGAACTGCTCGCCTTCATGGGCGAGTACCACACCCTCCTCCAGCGTTACGGCCACCTCCGCGAGGAGGCCCCCGAGGGGGCGCGCCCGGTGTCGATCCGTTTCTACGCGGTGTCGGAGCCCGTGGGAGAGTGGAACGGTGAACCGACTGGCCCATGAGACGTCCCCGTATCTGCTCCAGCACGCCGACAACCCCGTCGACTGGTGGCCCTGGTCGGCCGAGGCCTTCGAGGCCGCCCGCAAGACCGGCAGACCCGTCCTGCTGAGCGTCGGGTACAGCAGCTGTCACTGGTGTCATGTCATGGCCCACGAGTCCTTCGAGGACCAGGCCACCGCCGACTACCTCAACGAACACTTCGTCAGCATCAAGGTCGACCGGGAAGAGCGCCCCGACGTCGACGCCGTCTACATGGAGGCCGTCCAGGCGGCCACCGGCCAGGGCGGCTGGCCCATGACCGTGTTCCTCACCCACGACGCCGAACCCTTCTACTTCGGCACCTACTTCCCGCCCGAGCCCCGGCACGGCAGCCCCTCCTTCCGGCAGGTGCTGGAGGGCGTCCGGCACGCCTGGGACGAGCGGCGCGACGAGGTCGGCGAGGTCGCCGGGAAGATCGTCCGCGACCTCGCGGAGCGGGAGATCAGCCACCAGGGTGCCGAGGCGCCGGGCGAGCAGGAACTCGCCCAGGCCCTGCTCGGACTCACCCGCGAGTACGACGCGCAGCGCGGCGGATTCGCCGGCGCGCCGAAGTTCCCGCCGTCCATGGTCCTGGAGTTCCTGCTGCGCCACCACGCCCGCACCGGCGCCGAGGGCGCCCTGCAGATGGCCCGGGACACGTGCGAGCGGATGGCCCGTGGCGGCATCTACGACCAGCTCGGCGGCGGCTTCGCCCGCTACTCCGTCGACCGGGACTGGGTGGTGCCGCACTTCGAGAAGATGCTGTACGACAACGCCCTGCTGTGCCGCGTGTACGCGCATCTGTGGCGGGCCACCGGGTCCGGCCTCGCCCGGCGGGTCGCACTGGAGACCGCCGACTTCATGGTGCGTGAACTGCGCACCGGCGAGGGCGGCTTCGCCTCGGCGCTCGACGCGGACAGTGACGACGGCACGGGCAGGCACGTCGAGGGCGCGTACTACGTGTGGACGCCCGAGCAGCTTCGCGAGACCCTCGACGGTGATGCCGGCCTCGCCGCCCAGTACTTCGGGGTGACCGAGGAAGGCACCTTCGAGCACGGCCGGTCGGTCCTCCAACTCCCGCAGCTGGAGGAGGTGTTCGACGCTCAGAGGGTCGCGTCCGTCAAGGAGCGCCTGCTGGCGGCGCGCGCCGAGCGGCCCGCCCCCGGCCGGGACGACAAGATCGTCGCCGCCTGGAACGGTCTCGCGATCGCCGCGCTCGCCGAGACCGGCGCCTACTTCGACCGGCCCGATCTCGTCGAGGCCGCCGTCGGCGCCGCCGATCTCCTCGTACGCGTGCATCTCGACGAGCAGGCCCGGCTCGCCCGGACCAGCAGGGACGGCCGGGTGGGGCCCAACGCGGGCGTGCTGGAGGACTACGCCGACGTCGCCGAGGGCTTCCTCGCCCTCGCGTCCGTGACCGGCGAGGGGGTCTGGCTGGACTTCGCCGGGCTGCTCGTCGACCACGTGCTGGCCCGCTTCACCGATCCCGGCAGCGGCGCCCTGTACGACACGGCCGCCGACGCCGAGCAGCTCATCCGCCGGCCCCAGGACCCCACCGACAACGCCACCCCGTCCGGCTGGACCGCGGCGGCCGGCGCCCTGCTGAGCTACGCGGCCCACACCGGCTCCGAGCCTCACCGGGCCGCGGCGGAACGGGCGTTGGGCGTCGTCCGGACGCTCGGACCGCGGGTGCCGCGGTTCATCGGGTGGGGGCTGGCCGTCGCGGAGGCGCTGCTCGACGGGCCCCGGGAGGTCGCGGTCGTCGGGCCGTCCCTCGCCGACGAGAAGACGGCCGTCCTGCACCGCACGGCCCTGCTCGGCACCGTCCCGGGCGCCGTCGTCGCCGCGGGGACTGCGGGCAGTGACGAGTTCCCGCTGCTCGCCGACCGTCCGCTCGTAGGCGGTGAACCGGCGGCGTACATCTGCCGTAACTTCACCTGTGAGGCGCCGACGACGGATCCGGAACGGCTGGGCGCGGCGCTGAACACCCGCTGAGCAGCACGGAAGCGTGGGGGAGCGGAGACGGCGAACTGTCCAAATGTGAGCAGCTGTTCGGATAGATCCCACTACCAGCACCACCGTTCCGAAACACGTTATTTATCGGAAGAGCTCCCACACTTCACAGATCCCCCCTAGTCTCTCCATAGCGGCGCTACGGGTGTCACTGACCGTTGCGCGCACAGGGGGTATTGGGGATCTGGGGGGATCTTTTTGCTGACGTCTGTCTTTGTCGCTGCCGTTTCGCTTGCTCTGTTCTGGATGGCGGCCTTCACCCTGTGGTGGCAGATGCACGCGTGGCGTACGCCCGAAGTGCTCGCCTCCACCCGGTTCAGCAGACCGGACGGGGGCGAACACCTGTCGTTCTCACTGCTGTTGCCGGCCCGGCACGAGCAGGCCGTGCTCGACCACACCATCCAGCGGCTGCTGGAGTCCACGCACACCGACTTCGAGATCATCGTGATCGTGGGGCACGACGACCCCGAGACCACGGCGGTGGCCGAGCAGGCCGCCGCCCGTGACCCGCGCGTGCGGGTGGTCGTCGACACCCACGAGAAGAAGAACAAGCCGAAGGCCATGAACACGGCGCTGCCGCACTGCCGCGGCGACGTCGTCGGAGTCTTCGACGCCGAGGACCAGGTCCATCCGGAGCTGCTCGCCCACGTCGACCACGCGTTCCGGACGACCGGGGCGGACGTGGTGCAGGGCGGCGTCCAGCTCATCAACTTCCACTCCAGCTGGTACAGCCTGCGCAACTGCCTGGAGTACTTCTTCTGGTTCCGCTCCCGGCTGCACCTGCACGCGCAGAAGGGGTTCATCCCCCTCGGCGGCAACACCGTCTTCGTCCGCACGGACGTGCTCAGGGAAGCGGACGGCTGGGACCCCAACTGCCTCGCCGAGGACTGCGACCTGGGGGTCAGGCTCTCCAGCGTCGGCAAGAAGGTCGTCGTCGCCTACGACTCCGACATGGTCACCCGCGAGGAGACCCCGGGCTCGCTGATGTCGCTGCTCAAGCAGCGCACCCGCTGGAACCAGGGCTTCCTCCAGGTGTACCGGAAGAAGGACTGGAAGCAACTCCCGGGATTCGGACAGCGATTGCTGGCCCGGTACACGCTGATGACGCCGTTCCTGCAGGCCTTCTCGGGCGTGATCATCCCGCTGAACGCGGCCGTCGCGCTCTTCCTCGACGTGCCCGTCGGGGTGGCCTTCCTCACCTTCCTGCCGCTGGTCACGGCCGCCGTCACCTTCGTCTTCGAGGTGGTCGGACTGCACGACTTCGGCAAGCAGTACGGCCTCAGGGTCCGCTTCGTCCACTATGTGAAGCTCATCGTGGGCGGCCCCTTCTATCAGGTCCTCCTCGCCGGGGCCGCGATCCGTGCCGTGTGGCGCGAACAACGCGGTCGGAACGACTGGGAGTTGACCACGCACGTCGGCGCGCACCTCACCGCGGCCGAGCCCATCCGAGAGGACGTTCCTGCGTGACCTCCACTCTTCCCGCGGTGACCACGTCGAAGGTCCCCGCGCAGAGCCGGCCTGCGCCTGATGTGCGTTCGACCGGCCGAACGAGCCCGCCGGAGCGACTCCGCTCCTCCCGCTCCGACCTGCTCCTGTGCGGTCTCCTGCTCGCGGCGATCCTCGTCGTCCAGGGCTGGAACATCGCCGACTACCCGACCCTCAGCGACGACGAGGGCACCTACCTCGCCCAGGCCTGGGCCGTCCAGCAGGGCAAGGGCCTGGCCCACTACACCTACTGGTACGACCACCCGCCGCTCGGCTGGCTCCAGATCGCCCTGCTCACCTGGATACCCTCCGCGATCAGCCCCGGCTCCATGACCGTCGGCTCCATGCGGATGACCATGCTCGTCATCAGCGGCGTCAGCGCGGTGCTGGTGTACGTCCTCGGCCGCAGGCTCTCCCTGCCCCGCTGGGCCGCCGGGCTCGGCATGGCCCTCTTCGGGCTCTCCCCGCTGGCTGTGGTGCTCCAGCGGGAGATCTTCCTGGACAACATCGCCGTGATGTGGCTGCTGCTGGCGTTCTGCCTGGCCGCCTCGCCCAGCCGGCACCTGTGGCACCACTTCGGCGCGGGCCTCGCGGCCGCCGCGGGCGTGCTCACCAAGGAGACGATGCTCGTCGTTCTGCCCGCCCTGTTCGTCACCATGTGGCGGCACAGCCACCGCGACACCCGCAAGTTCGCCCTCACCGGAGCGATCACCGCCTGCGTCCTGATCGGCTTCTCCTACCCGCTCTTCGCGCTGCTGAAGGGCGAGCTGTTCCCGGGCAGCGGGCACGTATCGCTCTGGGACGGCATCAAGTACCAGATGTCCAGGCCCGGTTCGGGCTTCATCCTGGACACCTCCTCCGGCTCCTACGGCGTGCTGCACTCCTGGCTGTACTACGACCGGGTGCTGCCCCTCGGCGGCCTCGCCGGGGCCCTGCTGCTGATCGTCACCTGGCGCTGGTCGGTCACCGCCCGCGCGCTCGCCGGACCGGCGCTGACCGTGGCGATCCTGGCCGCCGTGGCCATGCGGCCGAACGGCTATCTGCCCGCCATGTACATCATCGGCGCGCTGCCCTTCCTCGCCCTGGTCCTGGCCGGGGGCGCCGCCTCCGTCGCCCACGCGGTGCTGCGCCGGTGGCGCGCCGAGGGCCAGAAGCGGGCCGTCTCCGTCGGCCGGTACGCGCTGGCCGCCGTCCTCGCCGTCGCCGCGGGCGCCTATGTCGTCCCGCACTGGTACGACGGCGACCGCACCGCCCTCACCGCCGACGCCAACAAGCCCTACCGGCAGGCCTCCGCCTGGCTCAGCACGCGGGTCGAGGACCCGAAGGGCACCCGGGTCCTCGTCGACGACGCCCTCTGGCTGGACCTCGTGCACGCCGGGTACCGGCCCGGACTCGGCGCGATCTGGTTCTACAAGGCGGACCTCGACCCGGCCGTCACCAAGACCATGCCGCACGGCTGGCGGGACCTCGACTACGTCGTCGCCTCGCCGACCGTCCGCCGCGACGCCCGGGACCTGCCGAACGTCAAGGCGGCCATCCAGCACTCGGCACCGGTCGCCACCTTCGGCACCGGACCCGACCGCATCGAGATCCGGCAGATCCGGACGGCCGCCGCGGGAGGCGTGCGATGAGCAGCAGCCACGAGTACACCGCCCCCGTCCCCGGCCTCGACGCGGTCGAGGTGCCCGAGCCGGGTGCCGTCACCATCGTCGTACCGACCTTCAACGAGTCCGCGAACATCCGGCAGTTGCTGCGCCAGATCACCGAGTCGGTGCCTGCCCGGCTGCCCTGCGAAGTCGTCTTCGTGGACGACTCCACCGACGACACCCCCGAGGTGATCCGCGAGGCCGCACAGGACTGCCCGTTCCCGGTGGCCGTCCTGCACCGAGAGGAGCCGGTCGGCGGGCTGGGCGGGGCCGTGGTCGAGGGCCTGAAGGCGGCGACCTCGGAGTGGATCGTCGTCATGGACGGCGACTGCCAGCATCCGCCGTCCCTCGTGCCGGAGTTGGTGGCCACCGGCGAGCGGGCGAACGCCGGGCTCGTCGTCGCCTCCCGGTACATCAAGGGCGGCAGCCGGGCCGGGCTCGCCGGCAGCTACCGGGTGGCCGTCTCGCGCGGCGCGACCTGGCTGACCAAGGCCCTGTTCCCGCGCAAGCTGCGCGGTGTCAGCGACCCGATGAGCGGCTTCTTCGCCATCCGGCGCAGCGCGGTCACGGCGGAGGTGCTCAAGCCGCTCGGCTACAAGATCCTCCTGGAGCTGGCCGTCCGCAGCAGACCCCGGCAGGTCGCCGAGGTGCCGTTCGTCTTCCAGGACCGGTTCGCCGGCGAGTCCAAGTCGACCGCGCAGGAGGGCTTCCGCTTCCTGCGTCACCTGGTCGGGCTGCGCACCGCCTCGCCCGTCGCCCGCATGGTCGGCTTCGGGCTGATCGGTGCGAGCGGCTTCGTGCCGAACCTCGTCGGGCTGTGGGCGCTGACCGTGCTCGGTCTGCATTATGTCCCCGCCGAGATCCTCGCCAACCAGCTCGGCGTCGCCTGGAACTTCCTGCTCATCGAGCAGCTGCTGTTCCGCGACCGGCGCGCACACCGCCGCTGGTGGGACCGCCTGGGCCGGTTCGCGCTGCTCGCCAACGCGGACCTGGTGCTGCGCATCCCGCTGATCGCGCTGCTCGTCGACCGGTTCGGGATGGGCGCGCTGACCGCCACCGCGCTCGCGCTGGTGACGACGTTCGTCCTGCGCTTCGCCGGGACCGAAGCGCTGGTCTACCTCCCGCGCCGCAAGACCGGGGGTCGTACAACCGCTAGGAGAGCCGTGTGAACAAACGCCGCAGACGGACCGCGCTGGTCGGGGTGGGGGCCCTGACCGCCGGTCTGCTCCTCACCTCGCCGCAGAGCGCCGAGGCCGCCAACCTGGTCAAGAACCCGGGCTTCGAGACCGCGGGTACGGACGACATGCCGTACTGCTGGGAGAAGTCCGGCTGGGGCGACAACGACTTCAGCTTCCAGACCACGTCCGACGCCCACTCCGGCGCCAAGGCCATGAAGGTCACGCTGACCCGCCGGGTCGAGGGCGACCGCAAGGCGCTGATCACCGAGTCCACCGCGTGCGCGCCGGTGGTGAGCGCCGGCAAGCAGTACGACCTCGGGCTCTGGTACAAGACCACGACACCCGACGCCAACCTCACCCTGTTCCGGCACGACACCACCGCCGGCTGGCAGTACTGGACCGACCTCAAGACCCTGGACATGGCCTCCGCCTGGACGCAGGCCACGGTCCGCACGCCCGAGGTTCCGGCCGGCACCGACCGGATCACCTGGGGTGTCTCGGTGTACGGCACCGGCTCGGCGACAACCGACGACTACACCATGGAGCAGGTCCCCGACGTGCTCCCGCCCGCCCAGTGCACGGGCACGAACGACCAGTGCGCGAACGGTGGTTGGTCGGTGCTGCCGACGCAGAACCCGGTGCGCTCCATGCACTCCGTCGTCCTCAACAACGGCAAGGTGCTGCTGATCGCCGGATCCGGCAACAGCGAGGAGAACTTCAACGCGGGCACCTTCACCAGCGCGGTGTACGACCCGGCGAACGGCACGTACAAGGTGATTCCGACGCCGAAGGACATGTTCTGCGCGGGCCATGTGCAGCTCCAGGACGGGCGGGTGCTCGTCATGAGCGGCAACAAGGCGTACCCGGTCGCGGGCGGACACGGCTACGAGGGGTTCAAGGACTCGTACGTCTTCGATCCGAAGACCGAGACCTACAGCAAGACCAACGACCTCAACGACGGCCACTGGTATCCCTCGGCGACCGAGCTGGGCAACGGTGACGTCATCTCCTTCGGCGGCCTGCGCGAGGACTCCACCGGCTCGGTGACCGCCGAGTACTGGTCGGACAAGGACCAGAAGTGGCTCGCGCTGTGGCAGGTCAATCAGACCTGGTCGTACTGGGGTCTGTACCCGTCGATGGTCCTCATGCAGGACGGCCGCCTCTTCTACACGGGCAGCCATGTCTTCGGCAACAACATCCCCGGCACGGGCTCGGCGGTCTACGACTACAACGCCAACACGGTCACCCAGATCCCGGGGCTGCAGAACAAGGACCAGCGGGACCAGTCGGCGAGCGTGCTGCTGCCTCCGGCGCAGGACCAGAAGGTCCTCACCATCGGCGGCGGCAACATCGACTCCAACCCCGACGGCAACCGCCTCACCGATCTGATCGACCTGAAGCAGGCGAACCCGTCGTACGTCGCAGGTCCCCCGCTCCCGCAGGGCACGGTCGACCTCGGCAACGGAAAGGTCGCCGAGACCGGCAACCAGGGCAAGATGTACGTCTCCGCCGTCCTGCTGCCCGACGGCAAGGTCCTGGAGACCGGCGGCGCCCTGCACAACCGCGCCAACCCGGTGTACGAGTCCTCGATCTACGACCCGGGCACCAACACCTTCGACCCCGTCGCCGCCGACCCCGAGGCCCGCGGCTACCACTCCTCGGCGTTCCTGCTGCCCGACGGCCGGGTGATGGCCACCGGCGACAACCCGGGCAACGGCACCTGGAACCACAACGTGTCGATCTACACCCCGCCCTACCTCTACAAGGGCACCCGGCCGACGATCACCTCGGTGATCAACCAGGAGTGGAAGTACGGCGACACCCAGCGCATCACCGTAGACCGGCCCATCGCCAAGGCCGAGCTGATCCGCCCGGCCGCGGTCACCCACTCCTCCGACCCGAACCAGCGCTTCGTCGACCTGCCCCTGTCCGTCGACGGCAACAACGTCGACCTGAACGTGACGAGCAACCCCAACCTGGCCCCGCCCGGCTGGTACATGCTCTTCGCGGTGGACGCCAACGGGGTGCCGTCGGTCGCCAAGTGGGTGCACCTGCAGGGCCCGGCCGCGCTCAGCGCCTCCGACGCCTCGGCGCACGTCCACTCCTTCGCCGACGGTCTCCAGGGCAAGACCTCGGGGCCGGGCAGGAAGCGGTCCTCGCAGAAGGTCAGCACCACGATCTCCGGCTGCGACCGGCACTACGGCTCGGTCAACGTGTGCGTGCCGACGGTCTTCCCGCCTCAGGTGAAGAAGACGGCCGCGGCCCGCTGCACCTGGCTGAAGCAGAACCACTACGGCCGGCTGAAGGTCAACGGCGGGGACGATGCCCTGGGCCTGGACCGGAACCGGGACAGGTTCGCCTGCGGAAAGGGTGACGTCAGCCGCCGTAGCTGAGGATCAGCAGGATCAGCAGGACCTGGGCGCTCCACTGGAGGACCACGGCCCAGGTCCGTCCGGCCGGCAGCCGGTGCCGTGGCCAGACCAGGGCCGCCAGGCCCGCGGCGACGGCCGTGAGGAGACTGCCGTACACGAGTGCCCCCGGGACCTGGGGGCACTCGTCGTAGGTGACGCACCGGGTGCCGCGCTCGGTGGCGAGCGTGGCGATCGCCGCCAGCAGGACGCTCGGGATGAGCAGGGCCAGGCCCCAGGCCGACCACCGGGTGAGGGCATGGCCGGGGCGCGGCGGCTGCGGGTGGTTCAGTGTCGTCATGCCCTCAGCCAACTACGCCGGCCCGGCCCGGCTGATCGGCTTCCGTACTCAGCTCCGCTGGGTACGCATGCTCAACGCCCGCTCCACGACCGCCTCCAGCTGTTCGTGGTGCGCGCCCTTCCAGTACGCGCGGCCGCAGTCCGTGCACTGGGCGAAGACGTCGTACGAGCGTTGCGTGCCGCCCTTGAGCTGGTCGGCCACCTCCTCCTTGGTGGCCTCCTTCAGCAGGCCGTTGCAGGCGGTGCAGCGGGTCCAGGGGTGGAGGTCGGGGGCGAAGCGGTCCAGGACGTCCTGCACCTGGTCCTCCGGGCGGGTGCTGTAGATGTAGGCCCCCGCCCACAGCTCGCGGCGGCGCAGCAGGCCCCGGTCGCGGCTGAGCATGACCCGCTTCTCCGCCGCCGAGCGGGCGGCCAGGGCCGGGTCGCCGATGTCGGTCGACTCGTACGCCGTGTCCACGCCGAGCAGGCGCAGCCGGCGGGCGAGGGTGCCGAGGTGGACGTCGAGGAGGAAGCGGAGCGGGGCACCCGGGACCTGCTGGGGCCGGTCCACCGCCCGGACCGAGACGCGCTCGTCCGCGGCCGGTATGTGGGACGGCTCCACCGCGCGGCCGTCCACCAGCAGCGTGCCGACCTCGGTCAGGGGGATCCCGAGGGACTCGATCACGTGGCCGAGGGTCGAGACGCCGTCCGTGCCGAGGGCGGTGGCTCCCGCGCGCCGGGCGGACGGCACGAACAGATGCAGTGCGGGGGCGACTTCGACGTGGATCTCGGGTCCGTTCACACCGTCAGGATGGCACGAGCAGCGGCAGGGACCTCAGGGTTTTCCGGCGGGCAGACCGTGCTCCAGGGTGTCCAGGGCGCGGTCCACCAGGGTGCGGAGGTCGTCCTGGTGGCCGTTCTCCGCCCAGTACAGGGAGACCTCCATCAGCCCGCCGACGAGGGACATCGCATGGACCCGCACCTCGAGGCTGTCCGGGGCGAGGCCGGTGCGGTCCGCGATGGTCCGGCAGAGCAGCCGACCGGTGGCCGACATGTTCTCCGTCATCCGGGAGCGGACCGCGGGAACGTCGACGGCCAGCCGCGCCCGCAGCCGTCCCACCTCCGGTTCCTCGGCAGTGCCGGACGTGACCGCCTTATGCATCACGTACCGCAGGGAGTCCGCCCACGACTCGTCCGCGGGCCGGGTGCGCAGCTCCTCCAGGAGGATCTCGTCGTACTCGTCCGTGAGGACGATGTCCTCCTTGGTGGGGAAGTAGCGGAAGACCGTGGACGGCGACACCTCGGCGCGTTCGGCGATCTGCTCGACCGTCGTGGCGTCGTACCCCTGTTCCGCGACGAGTGCGTACGTCGCGTCGCGGATCGCCGCCCGGGTCTTGATCTTCTTCCGTTCGCGCAGACCCAGCCGGGGCGGCTGGCCGGTGGGGGAACTGGTGCGTGCGGCCGTCATGGGACTCATTCTCCGGCATGTGATCGTGCGCCTGTGAAATGGGAGTGACTCTCACGATTCGCTCTCGCGGTGCACAGAAAAACGGCCACGGCTCGTGAGCCGTGGCCGGGAGGCGGGGGAGGGGGGTCACGCGTGCTGGTACGCCACCAGCGAGATGCCGACGTAGTGGACGACGAACGCGGCGAGGGTGAAGGAGTGGAAGACCTCGTGGAAGCCGAACCAGCGCGGTGAGGGGTTCGGTCGCTTGATGCCGTAGATCACGCCCCCGGCGCTGTAGAGGAGGCCGCCGACGATCACCAGGACCAGGACGGCGATGCCGCCGCTGCGCATGAAGTCGGGCAGGAAGAAGACGGCCGCCCAGCCCATCGCGATGTAGCAGGGGGTGTAGAGCCAGCGCGGGGCGCCGACCCAGAAGACGCGGAAGACGATGCCCGCGGCGGCCGCGGCCCAGATGCCCCACAGCAGCCACTGGCCCTTGGCGCCGGGCAGGAGCAGCATGGTCAGCGGGGTGTAGGTGCCCGCGATGATCAGGAAGATGTTGGCGTGGTCGAGGCGGCGCAGGACACCGTCCATCCGCGGGCTCCAGTTGCCCCGGTGGTACAGCGCGCTGACGCCGAAGAGCAGGCATGCTGTCAGGACGTAGACGCCGCAGGCGATGCGGCCTCTACTGGAGTCGGCGAGGGCGGTGAGCACCAGCCCCGCGATGAGCACGGCCGGGAACATGCCGAGGTGCAGCCAGCCGCGGAGCCTGGGCTTGACCGGATGCGGCAAGGAGAGCGCGACGGGACCGCGGCCGGCGGCCGGCGGGTCCGTGGGCGCGTCGGAGGCGGACGCAGTCATGCGGGGCATGGTACCTACGGCGCCGTAAGTCGTGTGTCAGCGCACGCTGGTGAGCGGACGTAACGCAAAAAGTCCTTCTGTTGAACTCTATGTGCACGCAAAGAATCACGGAAACCGTGGGATTCCTCACGTCGCTCACCTGTGATGCCCTCTGGACAGATGCGCACTAGAATCGGATGATCAAATGAGTGCGGTCGGCACCGGATGAGCGCCAAACAGTCGACACTGTGAAGCATCCGGGTCGCGGCCCCCACGGGGCGACAAGACAAAAAATCCCTCAATTAGGAGCAATCGTGGCGCGCGACATCGCGGCTCCCACCGGCATCCCCACCCACCACCAGGAACTGATCTCGTGGGTCAACGAGATCGCCGAACTGACGCAGCCGGACAGCGTGGTCTGGTGTGACGGATCCGAGGCCGAGTACGAGCGCCTCAGCGAGGAGCTCGTCGGCAAGGGCACCTTCAAGAAGCTCGACCCGATCAAGCGCCCGCACTCCTACTACGCCGCCTCCGACCCGACCGACGTCGCGCGCGTCGAGGACCGCACCTTCATCTGCTCGGAGAAGGAACAGGACGCGGGCCCGACGAACCACTGGAAGGCGCCCGCCGAGATGCGGGAGATCTTCGCCGGTGAGAAGGGCCTGTTCCGCGGCTCGATGCGCGGCCGAACGATGTACGTCGTCCCGTTCTGCATGGGCCCGCTCGGCTCCCCGCTGTCCGCGATCGGCGTGGAGATCACCGACTCCGCCTACGTCGCCGTCTCCATGCGCACGATGACGCGCATGGGCCAGGCCGTCCTGGACGAGCTGGGCGACAGCGGCTTCTTCGTCAAGGCCGTGCACTCGCTCGGCGCCCCGCTGGAGCCCGGCCAGGCGGACGTCCCCTGGCCCTGCAACCAGACCAAGTACATCTCCCACTTCCCGGAGAGCCGCGAGATCTGGTCCTACGGCTCCGGCTACGGCGGCAACGCGCTGCTCGGCAAGAAGTGCTACGCCCTGCGCATCGCCTCCGTCATGGCCCGCGACGAGGGCTGGCTGGCCGAGCACATGCTGATCCTCAAGCTCACCCCGCCGCAGGGCGAGTCCAAGTACGTCGCCGCCGCCTTCCCGAGCGCCTGCGGCAAGACCAACCTCGCCATGCTGGAGCCCACGGTCTCCGGCTGGACCGTGGAGACCATCGGCGACGACATCGCCTGGATGCGGTTCGGCGAGGACGGCCAGCTGTACGCGATCAACCCCGAGGCCGGCTTCTTCGGTGTCGCGCCCGGCACCGGCGAGCACACCAACGCCAACGCGATGAAGACGCTGTGGGGCAACGCGGTCTTCACCAACGTCGCGCTCACCGACGACGGCGACGTGTGGTGGGAGGGCATGACCGAGGAGTCGCCCGCCCACCTGACCGACTGGAAGGGCAACGAGTGGACGCCGGAGTCCGGGACGCCCGCCGCCCACCCGAACGCCCGCTTCACCGTCCCGGCCTCGCAGTGCCCGATCATCGCGCCCGAGTGGGAGGACCCGAAGGGCGTGCCGATCTCGGCGATCCTCTTCGGCGGCCGTCGCGCCACCGCTGTGCCGCTGGTGACGGAGTCTTTCGACTGGAACCACGGCGTGTTCCTCGGCGCCAACGTGGCGAGCGAGAAGACCGCCGCCGCCGAGGGCAAGGTCGGCGAGCTGCGCCGCGACCCGTTCGCGATGCTGCCGTTCTGCGGCTACAACATGGGCGACTACATGGCCCACTGGATCGACGTGGCCAAGGACAAGGACCAGTCCAAGCTGCCGAAGATCTACTACGTCAACTGGTTCCGCAAGAACGACGCGGGCAAGTTCGTCTGGCCGGGCTTCGGTGAGAACAGCCGCGTCCTGAAGTGGATCGTGGAGCGCCTGGACGGCAAGGCCGAGGGCGTCGAGACCCCGATCGGTGTCCTGCCGACCCGGGACGCGCTGGACACCAACGGCCTCGAACTGGCCGACTCCGACCTCGACTTCCTGCTCACGGTCGACAAGGAGGTCTGGCGCGAGGAGGCGGCCCTCGTCCCCGAGCACCTCAACACCTTCGGCGACCACACCCCGAAGGAGCTGTGGGACCAGTACCGCGCGCTGGTCGAGCGCCTGGGCTGAGGCCCGCAGAAGACTCCACGGCCGGTTGGGATGCCCTGACCAGCGATCGTCACGGCCGGCCGTGGTGACGACATCGGGGCCCTGCACAAAGGCGTGCGGGGCCCCGGTCATTGCGTGCAGGACGCCCGCAGGGGCCAGGGCCCCGGAGCGAGCCTCCTCGCTCACCCCCGGGGGTGGAATTCCGGCGTCCAGTGAGCGCAAGGCGGCCCGGCGACGGACGGAAGCCCTGTGTCCGGCGCAAGGGTGCGGCCCATGCTGACAAGTCAACTGCGAGCGGCGCTGCGCCGATGCCAGAAGTGGCGCCGCCGGCCGAGGGCGACCCGGGCCGGGATCGTGGCAACCACCGTTCTGGCACTCATCCTGGGCCTGCCCGGCACCGCGGCCGCCGCCCCGGGCGGTCTGGATGCCACCTTCAGCGGCGACGGCAAGGTGCTCACCGGCTTCGCCGACGACGATCGCGCCAACGACGTGGCGGTGCAGTCCGACGGCAGGATCGTCTCTGTCGGCAGTGCCGCCGACAACTCGGCGGTGGAGAGCGACTTCGCGCTGACCCGGCACAATGCCGACGGCACCCCGGACACCAGCTTCGGCGGCGACGGTACGGTGACGACCGCCATCAACAACATGGACCCGGATCTCCAGTGGGGCGAGGCCAAGGCCGTGGCGCTGCAGCCCGACGGCAAGATCGTCGTGGCGGGCACCAGCTGGCGAGGGTACGAGAACTGCTGCTGGTTCATCGTGGCCCGGTACAACACCGACGGCACGCTGGACCCGAGTTTCGGCGGCGGCGACGGCCGGGTGTTCACCGACTTCGGGGGCCCGGACGAGGCCCGGGACGTGGCGGTGCAGCCCGACGGAAAGATCGTGGCCGCCGGCTTCGGCGGCGCCGGAGTCGCGCTGGCCCGCTACAACGCCGACGGCTCCCCGGACACGAGTTTCGGCGACGGCGACGGCCAGGTGAGCAGTGACCCGGCGCCGGGGCTGCCGGAGGAGGGCGGCGACGGGCGCGCCCTGGCGCTCCAGCCCGACGGAAAGATCGTGGTCGGGGGCGAGGTCGGAACGACCCGCTTCGACTTCGCCGTGCTGCGCTACAACGCCAACGGCACCTTGGACACGAGCTTCAGCGGCGACGGCATCCAGCGCACCGACTTCGGTGACTACGAGTCCGTGCAGGGGCTCGCGATTCAGCCCGACGGCAGGATCGTCGCGGCCGGCGGCAGCAGCGGCAGGTTCGCGCTGGCCCGCTACAACACCGACGGCGCCCTGGACGCGAGTTTCGACGGCGACGGCAAGGTGCTCACCACCGGTGGCGGCGGGGCCGAGGACGTGGTGCTCCAACCGGGCGACGGCAGGATCGTCATCGTCGGCAACAACGGATCCGGCGGCGCCTTCGCGGTGCTGCGGTACAACCCCGACGGCAGCCTGGACACCAGCCTCGACGGCGACGGCATCGTGTGGACCGACTTCGGCGGCGGCGATGTCGCGTACGGCGTGGCGCTGCAGCCCGACGGCAAGATCGTCGCGGCCGGCCAGGGCGGACCGAACAACGACTTCGCGCTGGCCCGCTACGAGGGTGGCGGCAGCACACCGCCACCGCCGCCGCCACCGCCCAGCGCGGACCTCTCCGTCACCAAGTCGGGAACGTCTTCCCTCAACGTGGGCGACCGGGCCACGTACACCGTGCAGGTGACCAACGCCGCCACCTCGACGGCGTCCGCCTCCGGCATCATGCTGAACGACCAGGTCTCCGGAGCGGGGGCGACCCTGCTGTCGGCCACGACCACCCAGGGCAGCTGCACCGTCACCTCCGCCACCAGCGCCAGCTGCTCGCTCAACACCCTGGCTCCGGGTACGAGTGCCACGGTCACGGTGGTCGCCGAGCCCCGGACCACCGGCACGATCAGGAACACCGCCACGGCGGGTGCCACGCAGAGCGACCCGAACACGAGCAACAACGCGGGCACGGCGACCACGGGCGTGGGCAACTCCCGCGCCTGCACGATCGTCGGCACCAGCGGGGACGACACCATCAACGGCACGGCCGGCAACGACGTGATCTGCGCCCTCAGCGGCAACGACATCATCCGCTCGGTCGGCGGCGCCGACATGGTCTACGGCGACTACGGCAATGACAACGCCGACGGCGGCACCGGCAACGACACCATCAACGGCGGCGCCGGAAACGACACGGTGACCGGCTCCTTCGGCAACGACCGGCTCATCACCACCGACGGTGTGTCCGGCAACGACACGGCCAACGGCGGCCCCGACTTCGACACCTGCACCACCGACCCGGGCGACACGCGTATCAGCTGCCCCTGACCCCCCCCGACAAGGGATCGAGGCCGGCCTCCTGTGCACAGGAGGCCGGCCTCGTCCGTGGGCCGGTCACTGCGAGCGGTCCTCCAGATAGCGGGTGTGCGACTCCTGCCGCCGGGCCTCCGCGTCCCGCAGGACCGACGCCAGGCGCTCGGCCTCCTCGTGCAGCACGGTGAGCTGCCGCTCCAGATGGTGCTCGGGCGGTTCGGTGCCCGGGGTCAGCCGGGTCCACCACCGGGTCCGTACGAAGGTGTCGACGGCCTCGGGGACGTCCTGCCGCACGGCCCGGGACAGGGTGTGCACGCCCTCCGGGGCCTGGGCGAGCACCTCCGCGACCCAGCCCGGCTCCAGCAGCGCGGCCAGCAGGCCGGTCAGTTCGGTGAGCCGGGTGCCGAGGGCGGGCGGCAGATCGACATCGGCGAGATACCCGCCGAGCTTCGCGAAGTCCTCGCGCACCGCGTCCAGCTGCGCCGACGGATCCGGGAACGTGGGCGGTGCCGGCCGCTCCGGCGGGGCGATCAGCGCGCCCGCGCCGTAGAGCCCGGCCACCACGACGGGCCAGTACGGGCCGGCGACCCCGGTGAAGGTCAGCACCAGGCCGAGCAGACCGCAGGCGCCCCCCGTCAGGTTCTTGCGGGACTCGAGATAGCCGAGGACCTTACTGGTAGCCACGGATCTCCTCGAAGGCGCCGTCCAGCGAGCCCTGCCGGGCGTCGAAGAGGCGGCCGCCGGTCAGGTCGGCGATGTGGGCCAGTTCGGAGCGGTCGGAGTCGCCGAAGAGGATCGGGAAGACGGGGATGTCCCGCCGGGCGCCGGTGAGTCGGTGGTAGAAGCCGTCGAAGTCCCCGGCCTTCGCGCCGGTGGTGTTCTCGCCGTCGGTCATCAGCACGATCGAGGTGAACGTGTCACGGTCGGCGCCGAGGTGGTCGTAGGCCTTCTCCAGCGAGGTGTAGATCGCGGTGTTGCCGTCGGCGTCGAGAGCGTCGGTGTCCCGGCGGACGGCGTCCAGGCCGGCCTTCGGGTCCGCGGGGTCCACGACGTGCGTCCGTACGCTCTTCACGTCCGAGCCGAACGGCATCAGCGTGACCTCCTCGCGGTCCCGGAAGTCTCCGGTGAGCCCGGTGAGCGCCTTCTTCAGCGCCGCCAGCCGGTCGCCCTCCATCGAGCCGGAGGTGTCGAGGACGTACACCGTGCGGGAGGGGCGGCGCAGCTCGTTCTCGTAGGAGTCGAGGAGCCCGTCGGCGACGGAACGGCTGCCGGGGAACGGCAGTTCGCGCCGGCGGCTCGTGTCCAGGCCGGACCCGGGCGCCACCGAGGCGACGACCGGGCGGCGGTGGGTGGTGTCCGTGATGAGCTCCTGCACGGCGTCGGTGTGCAGGTCCTCGGCCACCTTGCGGACGTCCTCGCGGGTACGGGCGTCGCTCGCGGTGAGCGAGGACAGCGGGTAGTCGGCGGTGACGACGCCGTCGCGGGGACGGATCACGGTCAGGCCCGGGATGCCCTTGAGGACGGACTCGTAGTTGAGCAGGGCGTCGACGGTGCCGCGCCGCTTGTAGGCCGTCGCCAGCCAGCCGGACGAACCCGAGGTCAGCTTCTGGCCCTTGAAGAACTCCTTCAGCCTGGGCGTGGCCTTGGCGACGTCCGCGTCCGTCAGCGCGGACTGGGCTCCGGACAGGGCCGAGGCGACCGAGACGAGGGTGGAGAAACCGGAGTTGGAGCGGGCCGGGTCGGTCATGCCGTAGGTCAGCTTCCCGTCCTGCACGGCCTGCTCGATCTGCGACCAGGTGACCTGCTCGGGCTTCCAGCCGAGGGCCTGGACGGTCGCCGTCTTCACGCCGACGGCGACCGGGCTGGACATGACCGGTGTCTCGGAGAGCACCTTCTTCGCCGCGTCCGGGCGCAGCCGCAGGTAGTCGTCCGAGGACAGCCACAGCGCGTCGTACGCCCCGTCGGTCCTGCCCTCGGCGAGCAGGTCGACGGCGTCCAGGGTGCCCATGTAGGTGGGGCGGATCGTGACGCCGGTGTCCTTGCGGACGCGGTCGAAGACGGCGGTCATGTCGCTGAGTTCGCTGGAGGCGAGGACCCGGAGCGTGCCGGGCTTCGGGGCGGTGGAGTCGTCGGTGCCGTCGCCGTATCTCCCGGCCGTGCAGGCGGTCAGGAGAGCGGCCGTTGCCGCGACGAGGACCAGTGCGCGTCTCGTCATGCGAGGCCGCCCTCCAGTGCGCCCTGCGACCGGCTGCGCTCCAGGTACGTGCTCGCGTTCTCCAGCTCGTCCGTCAGGGACCGGACCGTGGACGCCATCACCTCGGTGGCCTGCACCTTGTAGGTGTCGATGGCGTCGAGGGTGCGGTAGATCTGCTGGAATGCCGAGCGCAGCGTCTCCGCCCCGACGGCCGGGTCGGCGGCGATGCGCTGGATCTCCCCGCTCTGCGTGGTGAGCATGTCCGCGTTGGCCCGGATGAGGTCCTCGGTGGTACCGCGCAGCGCGTTGACCTGCTCGACGACCTTCTTCTGGTTGTCGAGGGCGGAGGCCAGCATCACCGAGATGCGCAGGGCCGACACGGTGGTCGTGGCGGCCCGGTCGACCCCCTTGATCAGCTCGTCGTTGTTGCGGCGTACGACGTCCATGGCGAGGTAGCCCTGTGCGCACACCGCGAGCTGGGTGAGCAGGTCCTGGTGCTTCTGCCGGACCGGGAAGAGCACGTCGGCGCGGAGGGTGTCGGCGGCCTCGGGATCGCCCGCCTCGACCCCGCCGATGTGCTCCTCGACGGCCGTGTCGAGGGCCTGGGTAAGGACGACGTACTCCTGGAGCTTGCCCATGGTCTCCCACAGCCGGACCCGCTCGGTCTGCAACGCGGCGTTGTCCCGGCGCAGTTCGTCCTGTCCGCCGCGCAGCGAGCCCACGATCTTGTTGAGGGTGCCCTGTGCGGAGGCGTACTTGGCGACGTGGTCGCGCAGCCTGTTGCCGCCGGGCAGCTTGGAGAGGAATCTGCGGCCCTTGCTCGCGGGCAGGTCGCGCGGGTCCAGGTCCTCCACGACCCGGCGCAGCTCCACCAGCGAGCCGGCGACCTTCGACTGGGTGTCCCCGCCCTTGTCGAGCAGGCTGCGCACGGCTCGCTCCAGCATGCGGTTGGACTGGGCGGTGGCGGTGCGCATCTCGCCGGAGCCGAGGGCGGTGATCTCCCCGACCTTGCCCGCGAACTCGGGCGAGCGGGCGTCGAGCAGGGCGAGCCCCTCGACGTAGGCGGCGGCCTTGCGCGCCATGTCCGTACGGACGCTGTCCTCGACGGGCACGAGCCCGCCGGCCTTCTCCCGCGGCACGGGCGTGACGGCCTCGGGCGGGGTGAGGGTGAACTCTGCTTCACTGCCGGTCATGTGACGATCCCCCCGTCATCCGCGCGCCCGGCGGGCCATCTCGTGCAGCACCGCGGAGGTGGGCACGGGCGCCTGCCGGACGCCGGTCAGCTTCTGGTTGAGGTAGGCGGTGCGGTCCGCGGTGGCCGCGACGAACTCGGCGGCGTCGCCCTGCGGCCGGAATCCGTGCCGTACGGCGAGCTTGCGCAAGGTCGGGTCGGTGCTGAGGAGTTCCCCGAGCGCGCGCCCGTTCGCGTCGAGCGGTACGACGGTGTGGTCGCTGTTGACCGTGGTGTCCGGGTAGAGCACCACGAGGTCGTCGGCGTCCGAGCTGGGCTGCTGTTCGGCGAGCAGTGAGGCGACCTGCGACTCGTACACGAGCACCAGCGGGTTGCCGGCGCCGCTGATGAAGTCCCGGAAGACCGCGTCCGAGCTGGACTGCTGGGCGCCCTGGACGCTGACCAGCTGGTGCAGCAGGGGTGCGGTGCGGTCGACGTCGGCCCGGCCCGCGGCGACCTTGCCGCCGTTCGCGACGTAGGAGGCGGCGGCGAGATACAGAGCGCCGGAGTTGGAGGTCTCCGGGTCGGTGCTCGCGATGTAGAGCGTGCCGGTCAACTCGCCGTGGCCGGAGGCTCCCTTGAGCTGCTGCCAGGTGCGGCCGTGCCGGGCGGCGTCGAGATAGGCGCCCATCGTCAGCGTGCCCCGGCTCTTCCCGTCGAGCCTGGCGAGGCCGCCCGCGGCCAGCACGTCTGCGGCGCTGCGGTGGGCCACGACGACGAGGGGCGAGTGGAACGGCCGGGGCAGCGGCTCCTGCACGTGGTACTTGGCGGCCAGCTGGTCGGCGGGCGCCTGGCTGGACGGGAAGGCGAAGTCGTACCCCTTGAGGTCCAGGCCCTCCATGGCCCAGGACCCGGACGCCTCCGTCTTCACGGTGTAGCCCTTGGCGGCGAGGGCCTTCACCACGTCGGGATCGGCGAAGAAGTCCGCCTTCTCCGATCCGATCACTCCCCGCACGGTCTTCGTTGCCGTGCCCGTGTCCTCACCGTGCCGCCCCGCGACGACGGCAGCCACCACGCCGCCGATCAGCAGGACCGCGAGGACTATTCCCGCGATACGTCTCACGCGGGGGAGCGTGCTCGCGGAACCCCAAGTTCCCCACCTGGGGAGATGAACGAGAGGTGACCGGCCTATCCCGGTATGCAACCGGAGCCGGGTCCTCCGGCGGAGGGTGTGTGGCAACCCGGTCCGCGCGTCGCTGCGGGTGCGCGCGGACCGGGGCCGTTCGGGGGACCCCGGGCGGGGTCAGCGGGCCGGGCTGAGTTCCTTCGGCTCGGAGAGGGCGGCGGTGTGCGCGTCCATCCGTTCGGCCGCGAGGATGGCCGCCGCGGTGTCCGCCCGGGAGGCCGCGACCACGAGGGCGCGGCCCGCCAGGGCGTGCGCCCGCCGGTGCAGGATCTCGGGCGCACCGGTGGCGGACGGCGCCGTCCGCAGCGGGGTGCGCTCGCCGCGGAGCCGGGCCACCTGGCCGGCGAGCCGCTCGGCGGCCGCCTCCAGGTCGGCGGACGGCGTCAGGGTACGCAGCTCGTCCGTGACGGCGAGCAGCGCGGCGAGGTGTCCGGCGAGCTGGATGTCCAGCTCCTCCTCGCGCGAGCGGTGCGGAAAGTCGGAAGGGGTGCCGGCCATCGTGCTGTGGACCGACTTGGTGCGGATCGGTTCGTACATGGGGATGGCCTCCTGTGCTCTGACAGGAAGCCATCCTAGCTTAGATTCGGTCTAAAGTTGAGTCATGTCACGGATCGCGGTCCGCCGGTCTCCGTCCGCTACAGCTGGCCGTATCCGTCCAGGAAGTTCCCGATCCGGGTCACCGCGTCCCTCAGGTCGCCGGCGGTCGGCAGCGTGACCACACGGAAGTGGTCCGGTTCGGGCCAGTTGAAGCCGGTGCCCTGGACGACCATGATCTTCTCCTGGCGCAGCAGGTCCAGCACCATCTGCCGGTCGTCCTTGATCTTGAAGACCTGGGGATCGAGACGCGGGAAGAGATACAGCGCGCCCTTGGGGCGTACGCAGCTCACACCCGGGATCTGGGTGAGCAGTTCGTAGGCCACGTCCATCTGCTCCTTCAGCCGCCCGCCCGGCAGCACCAGGTCGTTGATCGACTGGCGTCCGCTGAGCGCGGCGACCACCCCGTGCTGGCCCGGCATGTTGGCGCACAGCCGCATGTTCGCCAGGATCGTCAGGCCTTCGATGTAGGAGTCGGCGTGCGCGCGCGGGCCGGAGATCGACATCCAGCCGACGCGGTAGCCGGCCACCCGGTAGGCCTTGGACATGCCGTTGAAGGTGAGGGTGAGCAGATCGGGGGCGACCTTCGCGGTCGGGGTGTGCGTGGCGCCGTCGTAGAGGATCTTGTCGTAGATCTCGTCGGAGCAGACCAGCAGGTTGTGCCGGCGGGCGATGTCGGTCAGCCCCTTGAGCATCGCCTCGTCGTAGACCGCGCCCGTGGGGTTGTTCGGGTTGATGATGACGATCGCCTTGGTGCGGTCGGTGACCTTGCGCTCGACGTCGGCGAGGTCGGGCATCCAGTCGGACTGCTCGTCGCAGCGGTAGTGCACCGCCGTGCCGCCGGACAGGGAGACGGCCGCCGTCCACAGCGGGTAGTCCGGGGCCGGTACGAGGACCTCGTCGCCGTCGTCCAGCAGGCCCTGCATCGCCATCACGATCAGCTCGGACACGCCGTTGCCGATGAAGACGTGCTCGACGTCCGTCTCGATACCGAGGGTCTGGTTGTGCATGACGACCGCGCGGCGGGCGGCCAGCAGGCCCTTCGCGTCGCCGTAGCCGTGCGCGGTGGAGACGTTGCGGAGGATGTCCTCGAGGATCTCCGGCGGGCACTCGAAGCCGAAGGCGGCCGGGTTTCCGGTGTTGAGCTTCAGGATGCGGTGACCTGCTGCTTCGAGGCGCATCGCCTCCTCGAGAACCGGACCCCGGATCTCGTAACAGACGTTGGCGAGCTTGGTCGACTGGATCACCTGCATGTCCGTGAGCTTACGGCCCGGTAACGCGCCACGGGCCGTGTTTTCCACCACGTGAGACACGGAGATTTGCGCTGTTATCGCCGGTAGCTGTCTCAGGAGTCGCCTGCATCTCTAGAATCCGCCGTCATGTCCACCGAGCGCGAGCACGAGGCGGGGGCGGACGGCGCGTAGGGACCGGCCGGCGAGCCGGGCGTCCTGCCGAACGTCTACCACCTGCAGACGGCCCCGGCCCCGTCGTACGAGGAGTACGTCGATCCCGCCGCCGCCCACGGCTGGCAGAACGCCTACGACGAGACCCGTGAGCTGCCCCCGGTGCCGCCGCCGCCCGAGCCGAGTGGGCCCAGTGATCCTGCCGGTCCGCGCCGGTCCGCCGAGGTCCGCGGCCGGGCCGATCTCCGGCGTCGGCGGAAGCAGAGCGGCCGCCGGCGGGGGGCGGTCGTCGCCGGGGTCCTCGGTGCGGCCGGTGCCGTCGCGGTGATCGCCGCGCTGGCGGGCGGCTCGGGCTCCTCCGGCGGCTCCCGTCCCGCGGACGGCGGCCGTGGCATCGCCGGGGAACCCGACACCGCGGACACCACCGCCTCGACCACGGCGGCTCCGACCGCCGCCGACCCGCCCGCCGCGGCCCCGTCGTCCCGTACGGCGTCCTCACCGACGGCCGGCGCATCCCGGGGCGACACGACCGGCGGAACGAGCGGCACCTCGGGGGCCACGGCCTCGGCCCCGGCCACCACGGCGTCCGCCACGCTCGCCACCACAACCAGGCCGGGCCCGACGACGTCCGTCTCCCGCGGACCCGGCAGAGGTCACGGCCACGGCACGAAATGGCCCCACTGAACGGCGGACCGGCGCGGGCCCACCGCTCCGCGGTCGGTGCCGCCTTCGCGGCAACTGCCTTCCACAGCAAGGCAGTCGACCTCATGGTGGGCATCCGAGTTGCGGCATGCGAGAGTTGCCCCCATGTCCGAACCGTCCCGCCCTTCTCCCCTCGAGAAGCAGACGTCTTCCTCTGCCGCTCCCGACCCCGACGTGCTCGCCTCCGACGCGGACCGTGAGCGCGTTGCCGAGCGGGTGCGGGTTGCCGTGGCGGACGGGCGCCTGGACCTGGCCGAGTTGGACGGCCGGCTCACCGAGGTCTACGACGCCCGGACGCCGGTCGAGCTGCAGGCCGCCGGAAGGGGACTGCCCGAGCCCGGGCCCAGGGACGCGCTGGTGGTGGACCGAGCGCCCACATCACGTTTCGCGTTGGGCCTGTTCGGCGGGTTCCGGCGGGACGGCGAGTGGGTGGTTCCGGCCAGGTTCACCGCCTGGTCGATGTGGGGCGGCGGCCGGCTCGACCTGAGCGAGGCTCGCTTCACCGCCCGGGAGACCGTGATCCGGGCCGTGGCCCTGTGGGGCGGCACCGGGATCGTCGTCCCGGACGACATCGACGTCGAGGTCAGGGGCTTCGCCCTGTTCGGCGTGTTCAAAAGGCGCGGCGCCCGCGGGCCGGGACGGCCGGGTGCCCCGCGTGTCGTCGTCAAGGGACTGGCGCTGTTCGGTGCCGTCGTCACGAAGCCGAAGGCGGTCGTTCCGCACAGGGAAACCCCTATGACCTGAGCCGGCTCCTTGTTCCCACCCCCCTCCTGCATTGACAATGCGCATGACAAACGAGGGGCGGCCGGATGAACTCCGGTCGCCCAAGTCGTAAGAGGGGACCCCCACATGAACAAGCCTCTCCTGGCCGCGCTCTCCGCCCTGGCGATCGCCGGGCTCGGTGCGACCCCCGCGGTCGCCGCACCGCAGACCAAGGCGGCCAAGGCGGTGACCGTCAACTTCGCCGGGACCGTCTCGCTCAGCAACTGCTCCGGCTCGGTCGTCCGCTTCCCGAACTCCGCGGACAGCGACCCGGCGCTCGTGATGACCAACGGCCACTGCCTGGAGACCGGCTTCCCGGAGCCGGGCGAGGTCATCACCGGCCAGTCCTCCAGCCGTACCTTCGGTCTGCTGAACTCCTCCGGCAGCAGGGTCGCCACGCTCCGCGCCAACCAGGTCGTCTACTCGACCATGACGGACACGGACGTCACGATCTACCGGCTGACCACCACGTACGCGGCGATCAAGAGCTCGTACGGCATCAGCCCGCTCACCGTGCAGAACACGCACCCGACCGCCGGCAGCGCCATCAAGGTCGTCTCCGGCTACTGGAAGCGGATCTACAGCTGCAACGCCGACGGGTTCGTGTACCGCCTGAAGGAGGGCGACTGGACCTGGAAGGACTCGCTGCGCTACACCTCCGCCTGCAACACCATCGGCGGCACCTCCGGCTCCCCGGTGATCGACACGGCCACCGGTAACGTCGTCGCCGTCAACAACACGGGCAACGAGGACGGCGAGCGCTGCACCGAGAACAACCCGTGCGAGGTGGACGAGAGCGGCAACGTCACCGTCCGCCAGGGCATCAACTACGCCGAGGAGACCTACCAGATCCCGGCCTGCTTCACGACCGGCAACAAGCTCAACCTCAGCGCCTCCGGCTGCACCCTGCCCAAGCCGTAGCCCGCGCCCGGGCGGTCACACCGGTGTCCGGCGGACCGCCCGGCCCGCCAGTACGTCCGTCCGGCGCCCGTCCTCGATGACGAACCTGCCGTCGATCAGCACGTACGGGATCCCGGTCGGGAGCGTGCGGGGCTCGGCGAAGGTGGCGCCGGGTGCGACCGTGTCCGGGTCGAAGAGCACCAGGTCGGCCCGGTACCCCTCGCGCACCAGCCCGCGGTCCGGCAGGCGCAGCCGGGCCGCGGGCCGCGCCGTGAGGTGCGCGACGCACTCCTCCAGCGTCAGCACGCCCAGCTCCCGGACGTAGTGGCCGAGATAGCGGGGGAAGGTGCCGTAGGCCCGCGGGTGCGGCTTGGCGCCCTGCAGGATGCCGTCGGAGCCGCCGGTGTGGGCGCGGTGCCGCATGACCGTGCGGACGTTCTCCTCGTGGCCGACGTGCTGGAGGATCGTCGTACCGAGCCGGTCCTCGACCAGCAGGCGACGGGCCGTCGTCCAGGGGCTCTCGCCGCGCAGCCGCGCCGACTCCCGGACGGTGCGGCCGACATGGTCCGCGAGTCCCGGGGCCGTCACGCCGGAGATCTCGATCGTCTCCCACTCCACGGGCACCCCGTGACAGCCGTCCGAGCCGGTCACCTCCAGGTCGTGCCGGATCCGTGCGGCCGTCGCCGGGTCGGCGAGCCGGGCCAGCACCTGCTCCGGGCCACCCTCGCTCGCCCAGCTCGGCAGCAGCGCGGCCAGGGTGGTGGAGCCCGGGGTGTAGGGGTAGGTGTCCAGCGTGATGTCCGCGCCGGCGTCCAGGGCCTCGTCGAGCAGGGCCAGCAGCTCCGGGGCCCGGCCCTTGTTCACCCCGAAGTTCATCGTCGCGTGGGCCAGGTGCAGCGGACAGCCCGCCTCCCGGGTCAGCGCGACCATATCGGCGTAGGCCTCCAGGGCGCCGGCGCCGTAGGAGCGGTGGTGCGGGCAGTAGTAGCCGCCGTACCGTGCCACCACCCGGCACAGCTCGGTCAGTTCGGCGTCCCCGGCGTACATCCCCGGCGTGTACGTGAGTCCCGAGGACAGGCCGACCGCGCCCTGCTCCAGGCCCTCGGCGACCAGCTGCCGCATCCGCTCCAGCTCGGCGGGCGCGGCCGGCCGGTCCTCCCAGCCGACGGCGAGCGCGCGGACCGTGCCCTGGGGGATCAGGTAGGCGGCGTTGACGGCGATGCCCCGGTCCAGGCGGTCGAGGTACTCGCCGACCGTCCGCCAGTCGATGTCGACGTCGTCGCCGTACCCGTTCCAGCCGGTGATCGCCCGCCGGACCTCCTCCAGGGTGCGTTCGTCCACCGGCGCGTACGACAGACCGTCCTGGCCGACGACCTCGAGCGTGACCCCCTGCGCGGCCTTCGCGCTGTGGTCCGGGTCGCGCAGCAGGGCCAGGTCGGAGTGCGCGTGCATGTCGATGAAGCCGGGGGAGAGGACCAGTCCCTCCGCGTCCAGCTCGCGCCGCGCCCCGGGCCGCTGGCAGCCCGCCGCCGCGGCCTCCTTGACGATCGAGACGATGCGGCCGCCGTCGACCACGACATCGGCGCGGTAGGAGTCCGCGCCGCTGCCGTCGACGACGTCCGCGTCCCGGATGACCAGCTCCTCCACGGCGCCCCCTAGAAGAACGTACGGATGTAGTCGACGACCGTTCCGTCGGCCTCGGCCACCGGGATCAGCTGCCACTTGTCGAAGGACGTGCAGGGGTGGGACAGGCCGAGGCCGATCCAGTCACCCACCTCCAGGTCCGCCTCCGCCGTCGTGCGCAGCCAGGCGTGCTGGTCGGACAGGCCGGTCACCGAGACGCCCGCGGCCGCGCGTTCGGTGCCGTCCCGGCGGATCACCTGGGCGTCGGGGAGATCCAGGTCGTAGGCCGCGTCGCGCTTGCCCGCGTTGGCGAAGGCCTGCTCGGGCGTCGGGCGGGAGACGACCTGCGCCCACAGGCGGAAGGCGGGCTCCAGGGCGCCCTCCTCGGGGACGCGGGCGAACGGGGTGAGCCTGCGGTAGTGCCCGTCGTCGTGCGAGACGTACGCGCCGGAACGCAGCAACTTCAGGACCGGCAAGGAGAGTTCGGGAAGCTCCGCGAACACGTCGGCCACCGCGTCGAACCACGCGCTGCCGCCCGCGCTCACCACGATCTCGTCCGTCGCGGCGAACCGGCCGCCCTTGTCGAAGTCGGCGGCCAGCGCCGTGAGCCGCCGCAGATAGGCCGTCACCCGCTCCGGATCGGCCTGCGGGACCTCGCCCTCGTAGCCCGCGACCCCGACCAGACGCAGGGTCGGTACGGCGGCCACGGCGTCGGCGACCGCGGCGCACTCCGCCTCCGTGCGCACGCCGGTGCGGGCGCCCTCGCCCGCCGCCAGCTCCACCACGACGTCCACCGGGCGGGCGGCGCCGCGCAGCGCCGCGTCCATCAGCTCGACCCCGCGCACGGAGTCCACGTAGCAGACGAACCGGAAGTCGGGGTCGGCCGCCAGGTCGGCGGCGACACGGTGCAGGGCGGCCGGGTCCACGAGTTCGTTGGCCAGGAAGATCCGCTCGATCCCGAACGCCCGGGCCACCCAGACCTGGTGCGGCACCGCGAGCGTGATGCCCCATGCCCCGTGCTCGATCTGGCGCCGGAAGAGCTGGGGGGCCATGGAGGTCTTGCCGTGCGGGGCGAAGGCGAGGCCGTGCCGGGTCGCGTAGGTCTCCATGAGCTGCAGGTTGTGCTCCAGGCGCTCGGCGGAGAGCGCGAGCACGGGCGTGGTGAAGCCGTCGGTGAAGAGGTTGCGGCGCTGGGCGGCCAGCTCGGCGACGGTCAGGCCCACGGCGTCCGTCGGGAGGCCCTTGAAGCGGTGGTCGACCCGCTCCTCGGCGAGGTGGGCAAGCGCTTCGGTGCCGGTGTCACGGACCATAGGACCCTCCTGATCTGCTGCATTGCATACTCTGCAACATCCATTGCGTATATCGCTTACTGCTGTCTAACATCTCGGCCAACACGGGGTCAACGAAGCCGCCACCGACCCCAGGACCGACGAGGAGCCTCCCCATCGTGACCGCCGACGGACACTCCAGCGCCGCCCCCGACGTCGTGGATGTCGTCGCGCTCGGCGAGTCCATGGTCACCTTCCTCCCCACCCGCCCGGGCCGCCTCGCCGACGTCCCCTCCTTCGAGCGGACCATCGGCGGCGCGGAGTCCAACGTGGCGTGCATGCTGGCGGCCGCCGGCCACTCCACGCGCTGGGTGAGCCGGGTGGGGGCCGACGGGTTCGGCGACCACCTGGTCGAGACGGTCGGGGGCTACGGCGTCGACGTCGCCCGGGTACGGCGGGACGCGGCCCGGCCGACGGGCATCTACTTCCGCACGGCGGCCGACCGCGCCACCGACGCACACGAGGTGGCGTACTACCGGGCGGGATCGGCCGCCTCCGCGATGGCCGTCGACAACGTCGACCTGACGGCGGTGCGGGCGGGACGCATCCTGCACCTGTCGGGCATCACGGCGGCCCTCTCCGACGACTGCCTGGCCCTGATGCACGAACTGACGGCACCCCGGCCCGGCCGTCCGCTCGTCTCCTTCGACGTCAACTACCGTCCCGCACTCTGGCCGGACGCGGACGGGTCACGAGTGCTGCTGGAGCTGGCGCGGCGCGCCGACATCGTGTTCGTGGGCGACGACGAGGCACGTCAGGCGTGGGGGCTGCACGGCGGCCGGGCCATCCTCGATGCGCTGCCCGAGCCGCGGACCGTGGTCGTCAAGCACGGCAGGGGCGGAGCGACCGCGTTCGACAGCGACACCGCAGGGCTGGACGACGCCGACGGCACCGCGACCCTCGTCCGTCCACCGACCGTGGACGTCATCGCCCATGTCGGAGCCGGCGACGCCTTCGCCGCCGGCTTCCTCTCCGCCACCCTGCGCGGACTGCCCCGGCGCGAGCGCATCCGGCACGGACACCTCATGGCCGCGGCGGCGCTCACCACGCCCGGCGACCTCGCCACCCCTCCCGCCCGCAGCCACGCCGACCGTCTGGCCGCCCTGGACGACGAGGCATGGGGGAGACTTCGACTCGGCCCCGGCTGGACGCAAGCCGAGCAGGCCCCGGAGGAGGCGAACACCCCATGAGTCAGACCGTCGACCGCGCCCTGAGCATCCTGCCGCTGCTCGCCGAGGGCCCCGCCGACCTGGGCCAGGTCGCCGACCGCCTCGGCGTCCACAAGTCCACGGCCCTGCGACTCCTGCGCACCCTGCACGAGCACGGCCTGGTCTACCGGCAGTCCGACCAGCGCTACCGCCTCGGTGCCCGGCTCTTCTCCCTCGCTCAGGAGGCGATGGAGAACCTCGACATCCGCGAGATCGCCCACCCCCACCTCGTCCGCCTCAACGAGAGTTGCGGCCACACCGTGCACCTCGCCGTGTACGAGGAGAACGAGGTGCTCTACATCGACAAGGTCGAGAGCCGGTACCCGGTCCGCATGTACTCGCGGATCGGCAAGCCCGTCGCCATCACGGTCGCCGCCGTCGCCAAGCTGCTCCTGGCCGACCTGCCCGAACCCGAGCGCCGAGCCCTCGCGGAGAAGCTCGACTACCCCCTGTACACGGCCCGTTCCACCCCCAACGCCACCGCGTTCCTGCGGGAGTTGGAGCAGGTGCGCGAACAGGGCTGGGCCACCGACCTCGGTGGCCACGAGGAGTCCATCAACTGTGTCGCGGCCCCCATCCGCGGCGCCGACGGCCGGGTGGTCGCCGCGATGTCGGTGTCCGCGCCGAACGTCGTCGTCACCGCCGAAGCACTCCTCACCCTGCTCCCGCAGGTGCGCCGTACCGCGGACGCGATCAGCGGCGAGTACTCCGGAAGAACGCCAGTGAAGGGCACCCCCGAATGACCGAGAAGATCGCGCTCACCCCGAAGACGCACACCACCCCGCCCGCGAAGTTCTCCCACGGCGTGAAGAAGGGCAACATCCTCCAGGTCGCCGGCCAGGTCGGCTTCCTGCCCGCCGAGGAGGGCAAGCCCCCGACGCCGGCCGGTCCCACCCTGCGCGAGCAGACCCTCCAGACCCTCGCCAACGTCAAGGCGATCCTCGAAGAGGGCGGCGCGAGCTGGGACGACGTGATGATGATCCGCGTCTATCTCACCGACGTCGACCACTTCGCCGAGATGAACGAGATCTACAACACCTACTTCGAGGAGCAGGGCCTCACCCAGCCGCCCGCCGCCCGGACCACGGTCTACGTCGGTCTGCCGGCCGGACTCCTCATCGAGATCGACGCTCTCGCCGTCCTGAGCTGACGGCAGCTCGACTCCCTCCTCCCGCACGTCCGCACGGCACGGCGCCCACCCCGGGTGCCGTGCCGCGATCTCCCCTGCCCGGCTGTGCCCTCTGGGGGGGGGACACCCCCCAGACCCCCCGGAACCATGCCTTTACGAAGAGGACCCCCCGAATGTCCTTTCCCCTCGCCACAACCGCCCCCGCCGCCCCACCCCACACCGGAGGCCTGCTCCTGCTCGTCGACGGCACCGCGGGACTGCTCACCGTCGCCGCCGTCGGCATAGCCCTGCTGCTCTTCCTGATCATCAAGGTCCGTCTGCAGCCCTTCGTCGCCCTGCTCGCCGTCTCGATAACCGTCGGCCTCCTCGGCGGCCTCTCGGTCACCGAACTCTTCGGCACCGTCCAGCGCTCCGACGCCGTCTCCACCATCGAGACCGGCATGGGCGGCATCCTCGGCCACGTCGCGATCATCATCGGGCTGGGCACGATGCTCGGTGCGATCCTCGAAGTCAGCGGCGGGGCAGAGGTGCTGGCGTCCCGTCTGCTGGGCCTCTTCGGCGAGCGGCGCGCACCCCTGGCCATGGGCCTGACCGGCCTGATCTTCGGCATCCCGGTCTTCTTCGACGTCGGCATCTTCGTCCTCGCGCCCCTCGTCTACGCGGCCGCCAAGCGCTCCGGCAAGTCGATCCTGCTCTACTGCCTGCCCCTGCTCGCGGGCCTGTCCATGACCCACGCCTTCCTGCCCCCGCACCCGGGCCCGGTGGCCGCCGCCGGTCTCCTGCACGTCCAGCTCGGCTGGGTCATCCTCATGGGCATCGTCTGCGGGATCCCCGCCGTCCTGGCCGCCTGGGCGTTCTCCGCCTGGATCGGCAAGCGGATCTTCGTCGCCGTACCGCAGGACATGGTGGAGGCCGCGGAGGAGGCCAAGAGGGCGGTCGTGGAGGAGCAGCGGGGGGCCGGGGTCCCGCCGCAGGAGAAGCCGGTGCCGCTCGGCACGGTCCTCACCATCATCGGTACGCCGCTCGTCCTCATCCTCGCCGCGACCTTCTCCTCGATCGCGCTCGATCCCTCCACCGGCCGCTCGGTGATCGAGTTCTTCGGCAGCCCGTTCGTCGCCCTCACCCTCGCCCTGCTGCTCGCCTACTACCTGCTCGGCATCCGGCGCGGCTGGTCCCGCAAGTCCCTCGAAGCGGTGTCGACCTCGTCCCTCAAGCCGGTCGGCAACATCCTGCTGGTGGTCGGCGCGGGCGGTGTCTTCGGCGCGATCCTCAAGGCGAGCGGCGTCGCGCAGGCCCTCTCCGACACCTTCAACGGCGTCGGCCTGCCGGTGATCGTGCTGGCGTATCTGATCTCGCTGGTGCTGCGCGTCGCCCAGGGCTCGGCCACGGTCGCGATCGTGACCACGGCCGGCATCGTCGCCCCGCTCCTCGCCGAGGGCGACCACTCCCAGGCGTTCGTCGCCCTGGTCATCATGGCCATCTCGGCCGGCTCCATCTTCGCCTCCCACGTCAACGACGGAGGCTTCTGGATGGTCGCCAAGTACTTCGGCATCAGCGAACGGGACACGCTGCGGACCTGGACGGTGCTGGAGTCCGTGCTGTCGGTGGCGGGGTTCGTGATGGCCGGCGTGGTGAGCCTGTTCGTCTAGGTGCGGGCAAGGAAGGGGGCGGGAGTGCGTCGGCCGTGTCGAGAAGTGGAACGCGTGACCAGGCTCAACCAATGTGTCGGACGGTCCGACTGGTTCCGGCACAGGTATGTCGTCCATACTTCCGCCGTGGAGCAGCGCATAGGATCGAGCAGCAAGCCCCTGGAGGGCGAGCCCGTCAAGGGCGCCGGATTCGACCCGGCCTTCATCCCCGGGCTCACCGCGCCCGCGCAGGCCGAGCCGGAGGACGCGAAGCCGACGGCCGAGGCGGAGCCGGCACCGGAACCTGCCGAGGAGCCGGAGGCAAAGGCGCCCGACGAACCGGCAGAGCCGGAGGAAGAGGAGGCGGCGCCCGAGGACGGCCCCGTCTTCGAAGCCGCCGACCGCCGCGCCAAGTTCGTCGCCGACCACCGCGGGGTCCGGCTCAGCCTGGACGAGGAGAACTGCGAGTTCCGCTGGGACGAGATCGCCGCGGTCGAGACCGAGTCCCCCCGCTTCGGCAAGCGTTTCACCATCACGGTGCACACCCCTGACCGCCGCTGGTTCCCGATCGAGATCGAGGCGGCGGCCAGGGCGCGCTTCAAGGAGTGGGAGTCGGAGCTGGACGCGGTACTGGACGCGTACTTCGAGGAGGCCTAGCTGCAGTACTGGGCGGCCTTCCCGATCGCCCGGTACATGCAGTCCGCGTTCTCCAGCAGCTGCAGCACCGCATCCTTGTTCCGGGACGTCTCCCGCTCGATGACCTCGTCGGGCGGGTAGAACCCGCCCCCCGAGCTGGACGTCGGGTACATCTCGAAGGTGTAGTCGAAGATCTTCTGTGTACCCCACAGATAGTCGTCGATCGACCCGTCGGTGATGTACAGATCACTCGACTGCTCGGGCGTGTACCCGTTGCTCGCGGCCATCTTCTGTCCCACGGCCTTGAACGTGGCGGCGTCGTCCGCGGTCATCCCGGTCGCCGTGTCCGCGTACGTGTACCCGAACGGCCACAACACCAGCTCGCTGTAGGTGTGGAAGTCGATCCCGGCCTTGATCTGCTGCTTGCCCCCGACGACCCGGCTCCGTACGAAGTCGGCGACGACCTTCACCTCGGGCGCTGACTCGGCGGCGGCACCGCGGTAGGTCTCGGACGAGGTCGAGCCCGACGAGCCGCCGCAGCAGCCCCACTTGTAGTTCCAGTTCCGGTTGAGGTCGGTCCCGACGTACGACGACCCTGTGTTGGGCTGCCGGTTCTTCCGCCACGACCGGTACGACCCGGTGGCGATGTCGTACTCGCCCCCATCCGGGTTCAGATCCGGGACGATCCATATCTCCCGGCTGTTGACGAGGTTGGTGATCCGCGAGTCACTCCCGTATCCGGCGCCCAGCTCCCGCAGCAGATACAGGGCCATCTCGACGGTCAGATGCTCGCGCGCATGCTGATGGAAGGTGAACAACACCTCGGGCTCGTTCTCGTCGGTGCCCACGTTGTCGCTCACCTTGATGGCGACGATGTCCCGCCCCTGGTACGACTTCCCGATGACCCGCTTGCTCATGATGCCCGGGTAGGCGGCGAGCCGCTGGTCGATCTCGGTGTTCGCCTCGGCGTAGTTGTGGTACTTCGAGTCGGCGCTGGGGAAGTCGTAGAGCCGGGCTTCGGACCGCTGCGGTGCCGCGCCCAACGGGCTGACGTCGTAGCCGAGTCGACGTAGCTTCCTGATCTGTTCGGCCCGCCCGGAGACGACGACGGTCTCCTCGTCGGCCTCGTCGACGGTGACGCCGGTGGCCTGGATGGCCGTACGGGTCACGGGGGTGGTGCTCTGATGGATCTCGTACTGCCGGACGTCCTCGCCGGAGGAGGGGGCCTTCCGGGCACTGTCGGCGGTGGCGTGCGTGGCGGTGGCCGACACGGGGGCGGCGAGGGCGAGGGCCAGCAGCGCGCCGAGCGCCGCGGTACGCCTGCCGCCGCGCGCGCCGGAGGCGCGGATGCGGAGTCGCATGAACTCTCCTTGGGTCTCCAGGAATTCCGGGGTCGCCGGATGTGGGGAGTGGAGCTGGGGGGTGCGTCAGTGCGACGTGCAGGTGCGGACCCGTCGTGCGTGGTGCTGTGGGCCCGCTGTGCGGGGTTGGCGCTCATGGTGAGGGGTTGGCATGATCAGGTCAAGAGCGCGCCAAGGCGCCCCCGGGCTCCGGCTGAAAGTCGACGGCGTCACCAGCACACCGGAAGGGCCTCGGGCCCTCGGTTGACGGTGCCCCTCCGCCAGCGAACCTCCTGCGGTGCGCCGGCGAGCCGGAGGCCCGGAAGCTCGCGCAGCAGGGTCGAGAGGATCACCTCGCACTGCATCCTGGCGAGTGCCGCGCCCAGGCAGTAGTGCGTGCCCGACCCGAAGGCCAGGTGCGGAGCCTCGTTCCGGGTCAGGTCGAGGCGGTCGGGGTCGGTGAAGACGCGGGGATCGCGGTTGGCGGCCAGGTAGGAGACGTGGACGGCTTCTCCGGCCCTGATCAGGACCTCGCCCACCGGTACGTCCGTCACGGCGATCCGGGGCAGGCCCACACCGTTGCGCTGCGGGACGAACCGCAGCAGTTCCTCGACCGCCCCGGGCAGCAGCACGGGATCGGCCCGCAGCCGGGCGAGTTCCGCCGGGTGCACGAGCAGGGTGTAGACCATCGTGGCGGCCTGGTTGAGCACCTGGTCGAGCGTGTTCAGCACCACCATCAGGGTCAGCGAGATCAGCTCGGGGCCGCTCAGCGTCCCGGCCGTCCGCGCGGCGACCAGGTCGCTGAACAGGTCGTCGCGCGGCTCCCGGCTCCGCAGGTCGGCGAGTTCACGGAAGTACACCGCGATCTCGGCCTTCACGGCGTCGCTCTCCCGCAGCGAGCGGTCGCTGGAGAGCAGGACACGGCGCCAGGCCTGGATCCGCGCGAAGTCGGTGGCGGGCAGCCCCAGCAGCGTGCCGATCAACCGCTCCGGCATCGGCCCGGTCAGCGCTTCGGTCAGGTCGGCGGGCGGCCCCAGGGCGGTCATGGCGGCGACCAGGCGGTCGGCGGTGCCCTCGGCGTCCACCCGCAGCAGCGCCGCCCGCCTGCGGTCGAAGGACCGGGAGACCAGCCGCCTGAGGCGGGTGTGGTCGGGCGGATCCGTCCTGCCGATGCCGCCGGCCGGGGCCACCGTGTGCGGCGTCATGCTCGTCACCGGCCGGCCGACGGTGAGCGCGCGGCTGAAGCGCGGATCGGCGGTGACCTTCTTGACGTGCTCGTACGACGTCACGAGCCACGCGTCGCCCTCGCCGTAGCGCATACGCACCCGCGCCACGGGCTCGTCCCGCACCAGCCGGCGCAGCAGCGGGTCGACGTCGAGGCCGTCGAGGTGGTCCACCGGCCAGTGGTGCACGACGGAGGACGACTCGGGGCGACGCCCGGCAGGGACGGCGGCGGCCTCGGTCACACCCTCGCCTCCCCGGCTCGTCGACCCGGTCATCCGTCCACCGCCCTCGCCGCGGCCGCCGGCGCATGCCGCAGCGGCGTCAGCTGCTGGATGTCGTACCGCGAACGCAGTTCCCCGACCGCCTCGGGGGCGGGCCCGCCCGGGGAGTTCAGCAGTTCCAGCAACTCCTCGAAGTACCGCTCGTGAGCGGGTGGCGGGGCGGACTGGAACAGCATCCGGACCGGACTGCCGGTGAGGTTGGCGAAGGCGTGCGGGCAGCCGGGCGGAACGAGGATCAGCGTCCCCGGGGTTGCGCGGACCGGGCGCTCGCCCGTGGCCGACTCCCAGTCCCGCCAGCCGTCACAGGTGCGCACCCTGGGCTCGAAGGCCATGACGTCCAGCTCGCCCTCGATCACGTAGAACAGTTCCTCGCCCCGGGTGTGGGTGTGCGCCCCCACGTCGAAGCCGGGTGGTACGACGACCTCGAAGGTCGACGCCACGCGGGAGTGGGCTCCCGTGACCTTGAAGGTCACCTGCTGGGCGGCGGTCGAGACGGTGCGCCCGGCACCGGGCGGGATCACCAGACCCTGGGTGGGCCGCGCCATCGTCATGCTGTCTCCCGTTCTCCTCTGTACGACTCTTCGTGCGTCTCACTCACCCCCCGCACCCCCTTCACCCCCCTCTCACCACCGCACCGGCAGCTCCTCCGGCCCGCGGATCAGCGCACGCCGCTGCCAGCGCAGCCTCTCCTCGGGCACGTCGAGCCGAAGGGTGGGGAAGCGGTCCCAGAGCGAGGTGACGACGAGTTCGGACTCCATCCGGGCCAGCGCGGCGCCAGGACAGTAGTGCGGCCCGTGGCCGAACGCGACGTGCGCCGGGCCGGCCCGGTCGAAGTCGAGCCCGTCCGGGTCGGCGAACACCGCGGGATCCCGGTTGGCGGTGAGGTACGAGACGTACACCGCGTCGTCCCGGGGAATGGTCACCCCGCCCACCGCCACGTCCTGAAGAGCGATACGGGAGAGACCGACGGCGTTGCGGTGGGGGATGTAGCGCAGCAGCTCCTCGACGGCCCGCGGGACCAGCGCGGGTTCGGCGCGCAGCCGGGCGAGGTGGGCAGGGTGAGTGAGCAGCGCGTAGACCATGTTGGCGCTGTTGTTGCGCACGGCGTGGGCGCCGCTGATCTGCACCAGCACCGCAAGGGCGACGGCCTCGTCCAGGCTGAGCGCGCCCGCCTCCACGCCCTCGGCGAGGACGCCGGCCAGGTCGTCCGGGCGGGCTGCGCCGTCCGGACGGACCTGTGCGGGGACCCGGGGGCCGGCGGCGCGCTCCCGGAGCAACGCCGTGAAGTAGTCGGCGATCTCCCCCTTCGCCCGCTCGCTCGCCGCCCGCCCGGCCGTGGCGGAGATGATGGCGTCGGACCAGCGGGCCATCTGCGCCCGGTCCTCCTCGGGCACGCCCGTCAGGGTGCTCACCATTGCCAGCGGGAAGGGCCGGTTGAGGTGTGCGACGAGGTCCACGGGCGGGCCGTGCCGCTCCATCCGGTCGAGCAGCTCGCCCATGACCTGCTGGGCGTGGTCGCGCAGACGGTTCATGCTGCGGGCGGTGAAGGCGCCCGCCACGACCCGGCGCATCCGTGTGTGGTCGGGGGGATCGGCGAGCCCGATCGCTTCGTCCAGCGGGATGAAGTGCGGGGCGAGCCGGGTGACGGAGCGACCGACGACGGCCTTCCGGCTGAACCTCGGGTCCGTGGAGACGAACCTGACGTCCTCGTACCGGGTCACCAGCCAGGCGTGCCCCTCGCCGTTCGGCAACCGGATGCGGGCCACCGGTTCCTCGTGCAGCAGCCGGGCCAGCAGGGGGTCGAAGTCGAGACCGGGAAGGTCCGGCGGGGTCCAGAAGTGGACGGGTGGCGTGCTCGCTGTACTGATCAAGGGCGGTCCGTCCTGCGGATGTCGGAGGAATAGGGGATGCCGAGATGTAGGGGGCCGGCGTGTCGGCGTGTCGGCGTGTCGGGAACGGGTGTCGCAGGGCAGGTGAGCGACCCTCAGTGGGCCCGGTCGAGCCCGGCGACGGCGGAACGCTGGCGGCCGATGACGGTGGTGGTCCGCCGACGGGGCGCGGAGCCGGCACCGGTCCAGCGGCCGAGGGCGATCTCTGCGGTGATGCCGGGCCCGAACCCGGCGATCAGCCCCTTGGCGCCCTCCACCGCACCGCCCTCGTCGAAGAACCGGGCGAGGGCGTCCAGGACGACCACGCTCGCGACGTTCCCGTACTCGGTGAGCGTGGCCCGGCTGAAGCGGAAGACGTGCGGCGCCACCCCCAGGTGGGTGCACAGGTCGTCGAGGATGCGTGGGCCCCCGGCATGGACGAGATAGAAGTCGAGGTCCGAGGCGTTCCAGCCGTGCCGGTCGGCGAGTTGGGCGAGGACCGGAGCGAGTGGCTCCATGGTGCCCGGAACACGTTTGTCCAGCAGGAAGTGGAAGCCGGTGGCGCGGACGCTGTAGGCGATCCAGTCCTCGGTGCCCGGTACGAGATGCGAGGCGTTGCGTTCCAGCCGGATCCCGGTGCCACCGTCGCCGCGCACCACCGCCGCCGCCACCGCGTCACCGAACAGGCCGTTGGACAGCAGGCTGCCCACGCTCAGGTCGGTGGGCTGGTAGGACAGCGAGCAGAACTCACAGGCGACGACGAGGACGTTGGCCGCGGGGCGGGCGGTGCAGAAGTCGTGCGCCCGGTTGATGGCGCTGCCACCGGCCGCGCAGCCGAGCTGCGCGATGGGCAGCTGCCGGGTGTCGGGCCTGAAGCCCATGCTGTTGATGAGCCAGGCGGTCAGCGAGGGCATCAGGAACCCGGTGCACGAGACGTACACGATCATGTCGATGTCGTGCGGAGCTAACTCGGCGTGCTCCAGGGCCTGTTGTACGACGGCCGGCACGCGTCGCCTGGCCTCGGCCTCGTAGACCTTGTTGCGGGCCTCGAACCCGGGATGCCGCAGGGTCTCCTCGACGGGCTGTACGAGGTGCCGTTTGCGGACCCCGGTGTTCTCGATCAGGCGGGTGGCGAGGGCCAGTTGGGGGTGGTCCGGATGGAGGGTGCGGGCCAGCTCCAGGGTCTCGGCCAGGGTCAGAACGTGCTCGGGAACCGCGACGGCAGGGCGGCAGAGGGTTGCCATGGCAGGGATGGTCCCGGATCACGATCATTAGGGCAAACTGGTCTCAATTACATATTTAATGAATGTAATCGGATGGATCACCGAAAGGAGACGTTGAGCCAGGGGCTGCCGGGATCGGACATCAGAATCCGGTGCACGTCGACCATGTCCGTGTACCACGAGCCGAACTCTTCGTCATCGAAGTGCAGACAGCGCCCGAGAATGTACCCGGCGGCGAAGTCCTGCCAGGACTTGTACGACCGCGCGGCGGCACGCCCGGCCTCGACCACGGCGGACTCGGCCTCCTGCAGCGAGCAGAACCGGGCGCCCAGCCCCCAGCGGGCCATGCCCGACGCCCGCCCGAAGTTCCAGGCGTCCACGGAGCTGACGAACCGGTTCCCGTCGAGGATGCCGTCGGCCCGGAAACGCGCCTCGTAGCGGGTGATGCGCCCGACGAGAGCCTGGACGCCTTTGATGCGTGCCTCGGTCTCCGCCTCGGGGACGGTGGGGGTGGTGGTGACCCCGTCCGGGGTGATGACGGTCTCGCCGCCCGCGTTGCCGCGCAGCACCCGGGCGACCGCGTCACGCCAGTAGGCGGTGTCGACGTGCCCGCCGAAGTCACGCGCGATGGTCCGGCGCAGCCCGAGAGCGAACTCCCACACGGGGTTGCCGCCGTCGGGATCGAGCAGGGCGCGTTGCTGCTCCTGCCACCCCTCGCGACTGGTGACACCCCACCACTCCCTGAGCAGCTCGCGCTCCTTGGGGTACCCGTGGCCGTGATGCGCCATGGCGTTCCAGGAGTGCCCGCACTTCACGAAGAGCAGAGCACCACAGGCCAGTCCATGGGCCACGGGTCCTTGCAGCGGCCCACCGACCCGGAGGGCGCGCAGCCCCGGACTGCACGAGGGCACACCGAGCCGTTCGGAGTGCTGGCCCCAGGCCCCGGAGTGCGGCGGCGCGGACGGGAGGAAGGCCTCGCAGGGGCTGCCGGGATTGACCACGATCCACGGAGGGTCCGTGGGCTCCCACCCCCGGGCGAACCACCCGAGCGACTTCCGGTCGAACACGCGGTGCGGCTCCGGCGCGGGCAGCATTCCCTCGGTGTACACGGCCCAGATTCGGCCGCCGGCAACCCGAGGATCGTGCCCGAAGAGGGGATGGACCTTGCTCGGGTCGGCATCCGACTTCTCGCGCCGTATCTCGTAGTAGAGGTGATGCCGTGCAAGGGTCTCGAAGTACGCCGTCCAGTCCTCACGCGACTTGGCCTCGAAGAGCGCCTGCTCGATCTCCGTCGGCGGCGTCCAGGCAGGCGGAGTCCAGGTTGGCGGCGTCGCAGGCCCGAACCCTGCGGGTGACGGACCGAACGACATGTTTGCCCTTTTCAACTTATGGCCGTCTGAGGCAACTTGGCTTGTCTGGTCATGTTATGCGACGCGAGAACGGCGGCTTCAGCGGGTGCGGTACGTCTCCTTCAGGGCTTCGATGAAGGGGGTGAAGGCCGCGGTCGGGAAGGTGAGGACTGCTCTGGCGGGGGCCTTGGAGTCGCGTATGGATATGTGGGAGTCCAGGTCCGCGACTTCGACGCAGTCATTGCCCTCGCCTCCGCCGGAGAAGGACGACTTCTTCCACGGGGTGGGGGTGATCATGCTGGTCCTCACAGCTCCTTGGCCAACTGGTGGATGAGGTCACGTGACTGCTGCGGGGGGAGTGCCTCTTCCTTCACCTTACGGAAGAGCTTTCGAAAGTGTTCCAGTTGTGCTTCGGAGTCGACAAAGGCGGTGCCGTGTGGAGCATCGCGTACGACGGTTTCCAGACGCGCGACGGCTCCACCCAAGTGCACCATGGTGCTTCCGGCTCCTGCGAAGTCGTCCAGGGCGAAGGGGATGACCCGAACCGTGACGTGGGCGGCCTCGGACGTTTCCAGGATGCGGGTCAGTTGAGCCCGGGTGGCGGCGCGCCCGGCCACGTTGATACGAAGCGCCGCCTCGTGGATCACGGTCTCGTACGGGATGGGGGCGGGGCCTTCGATGACGACCCGCCGCTTCATCCGATGCTCCACACGGAGTCCCACCTCGCTGTCCGGGAACTCCGGGTTCATGTAGGCGAAGAGGGCCCGGGCGTAGTCCTCCGTCTGGAAGAGCCCCGGTACATGGATGACCGCCACGTCGTGGCGGAACCTCGCGTGGTGATCCAGCTCGGCCAGGTCCTGATATGCGGCAGGAAGGATGCCCTGGTACTCCTCCCACCAGCCCCGGGTGCGGTCGGTCGCCATGACCACCAGGGCATCGATCAGCTTCTCGTCGGAGCAGGCGTAGTTCGCGGCAAGGCGGCGCACGCGCTGCTCGCTGACCCCTGAGATCCCCGACTCGATCTGGCTCATCTGGACCGAGTTCACGCCGAGCAGGCCTGCCGCCTCGGTCGCCTTGAGGCCGGCAGCTTCGCGCAGTTTCCGCAGTTCAAGGCCCAGACGCACCTGACGTGCTGTGGGCTGCTGACGACGCCCCATCGGATTCCTCCTCACCCCCAACTCCCGGGGGGCTGTGACTCGTTCGGAGGCAAGATTACGACAGCGGCTTGCATGGACCTAAATTTAGGTCCTACCGTCGGTGACGCGACGCACACGCAGCGGAAGTGCACCGTGCCGTCCTGCCATGACGGCTGCGGCAATGCCACCGCCCGCGAAATCCCCTCGCTCTGAACGGAGTTGACCCATGCCCGAAACCTGGGACTACACCCT